>JBDKUU010000853.1:0-2700 GCA_039679525.1 Phycisphaerales bacterium
AGTTCTACCGCTGCCCCGCGGACAGGCGCAAGAACCTCACGTACAGCTACGGCAAGAACGTCTGGTTCGAACTGGAATCCTATGAAACCGCGGAGGCCCTCGGAATCAACAGTGGGCCGACCTACCATACGGTGATGAAGGTCCGCCGCCCCGGAACGACGATCGAATTCGGCGAGCTGCTCAGTCCCAGCGGCGAAGACCACTTCATGGCGCACTTCTGGCTCATGGATACGGACATCGATGCGGGGATGGGCACCACGCTGGAGATCGACGCGAAAAGACATGGCGGCATGGGGAATTATATCTATGTAGACGGCCACGTGCAGACCCAACCTTTCGAAGAGACGTTCGACATAGAGAAGCATATCGACAGATGGAATCCCGGCAAAGCGTTCTGACAGTTTACTTATTGTTCCACGATGGGAGAAAAAGGATGAACAGAAGCAGATTCATGAGGGTGTGTGTTCTTGTCGGTCTTGGATTGGTGGTGGCTGTCACGGCACGGGCGCAGACCACCTACGTGACACCCAAGATCGGGGGTGATCAGATCGGCCATTCGCAGGCCCCCATGATCATGCCGGAGATCTTCTTCGACGGGGTAGGCGTACGTGTGGTGGACGCCAATGGTCTGCCCTGGCCGGCATTCGCCTGGAGCCGGGCGCCCGTGCTTCGGCCGTTGTCCCCCCCCAATGCGTTTGACCCGAACCAGCCGTGGGCGGTCCTCACCGACAAGGCATATAACTTCCAGTATGGCTGGGACTCGGCTCTGCTGGACAACATCACGTATCCCTTCCCGGCCGGAAGCGCCATCTGGATCAAGGTGCTCAGACAATCGCCTGAGCTGTCCGTTTACTTCAAGGATGGAGCATATGCGCCCCTTTTCGGCACGCCGGATGCCGCCGGCAACCCGAGCCCCGACATCTGGACCTGGGACAAGCGTATGCGGCACAATACATATGCTGTGCCGGACACCTTCTATGGCAGGCTGTCGGGCGACTATAAGGTCTACCTGGGGGACGCGGTCACCGGCGAGGAACTCGTCGATGCCGAAGGTCAGCCGCTGTATGAGAGCTCGATCGTAACGCTCCGATGGCTGCGGCCTTGCCCCTGTGCCCTGCAAGGCGACATCAATTCCGATTGCGTGGTGGACTCCAACGATCTGCTTCTGCTCGCCGACAAATGGATGAGCCCGCCATGCGCCGGCCCGGACTGGTGTGAAGGCTGTGACCTGGACCACAGCACCATGATCGACATCGTCGATATGGAGCTCCTGATGAAAAACTGGCTGGTCGATTGTCGCAAATCCCCACTCGATCCGGCCTGCCAATTGCGGGCAAACTGAAGCCACATCGCGTTCTCGCCAAGCGGATCCGGTAGAGGCCGCCATGACCATTCGTCTCATGGCGGCCTTCACCTGTTCCCCCCTGACGGTCGCCCTGCGCGATCGTGACAGGGCGGGGCACAGGCTATTGCGGCTGGGCCGGAGCATCCTCCCCATTCAGATCGGCGCCAACGAGAGCCTCAAGTTCCGCCAGTCGCGGCGGACTGGTCGCCTTTGCACGCTCGCACTCGAACTGGTACTGCAGCAGTGTTTGCTGGGCGTCGATCAGGCTCAGGAAGTCGATCGTCCCGGCGGTATATACACAGTATCTTCGTCGCGGACACGATCCGGCGATCCTGCTGGACGCAGGATATATGGCTTTGGTTCAGAAGGATGATCTGTCATGGTCGGCTCACGGATCGACAATCCCGAGCCCAGCATTTGGCTTCTGCGAGCAATCGTGGCGGGGACGGTTCTTCTGAGCCTGCTGTATGCGGGCTTGTACCTGGCGTGGGGAGCCGGTCCTGCCCTGGCTCAGGCGCCCTGGTACAACCCGATGATGTTCACGTTCCTGGCGCTGACCTGCGTGTGCGTGGCGTTTCTTGCCTTCGGACGCTACGGGGTGCTGAGGGACCCGGTGTGCTTCTGGATCGGGATGGGGTTTCTCGGCTTCACCATCGGGATCACGTTCTACGTCCTCACCTGGCCGGGGCTGCTGCCGGGCGGCCGGTCGGTGCTCGCGCATCGAACCAACACCCCGGCCTTCCTGTCGACCCTGGCGCCGAGCCTGCTCGTTCTGGTCCTGCTGGTTGCGGCCTTGGCGGATGGGCCCGGGGGGGCCGGCAAGGCGGCAAGTCGCTGGCCGTGGCTGGCGGCAGCCTGGCTGGCGTTCGTTACGCTGCTGTTTGCCCTCGTCGTTGTCTTCGAGCGGCGCCTGCCTGTGCTGGTCACGCCGGAAGGGGCATTCACTCCCATGCTCTTGGGCTGGAACACTTGTCTGCTGGTTCTGTTCGCGGCAGGCGCGGTGCTCTCGATTCGCCGTTATCGCCTGTTGGGCAATGCTCTCCTGGGCTACACGGCTTTCTTCCAGATCGCGTTGTTCTTCAGTTCCTTGTCCGTCATGATCGGCGGACAGCGCTACGATCCGTGGTGGTACCTCAACCGCGTCGTCCTGGTCGGCGGCGCCCTGGTCGTCCTGTTCGGTCATCTCCTGGAATATGTGCATCTGTTCCGCCGGGAGTTGGAGAAGACCCGCAGGCTGCAGGAAAGCGAAGAGCGATTCGCCACGGCGTTTCGGGCCAACCCCGCCGCACTTGTCCTGAGCCGCATGGAGGACGGCATGATCCTCGACGTGAACGATGCATTCCTCGATTTGTTCC
>JBDKUU010000854.1:0-3301 GCA_039679525.1 Phycisphaerales bacterium
GCTTTCGCTGTGTGGGCCGGTGGTGGGGCCGCGAGCCGTTGGCGCCGAACGCCACGATGGTCTCGAAGCTGTTCTTGGCTCCGAGCTTGCGCATCTCCAGATCGAGCGCCCCGGCCAATTCATTCTCCGTGACGCCCGGCACGATCTGCTGCAGGATCTCGCCGAAGGCCCTGGCTGCGATCGATGCCGCGGTGCGGATAGCGGCCGCTTCGCTCCTGTCCTTGATCTCTCGCGGCCCTTCGACGATCCCCGCGACGGGCTTCAGCGGAACGCCCGCGTTCTTCTTCAGAACCTCGTACATCCCGACGGAGATGGACGTCTCCACGCCGAGCGTCTTGACTCCTTTGAGCGAGCCGATGAGCTTGCCGCCCGCCTGGGCGATGGGCTCGGCGCCGGGTCGCTGCACGATCCTGGTGTCGACGCATTCCTTCTGGGCCTGCTCGGTGTACCGGCTGTCCGTGAGCAGATACAGCGTGGTCTTCGTGACAATGGCCCAGCTATCCTCGCCGGCAAAGCCGGTCAGGTAGGTTACGTTCTCCGGCTTGGTGAGGATCAGCCCGTCGAGGCCCTGGCCGCGAAGCTGCGCCCGGACCGCTCCAACGCGTTGTTTTCTATTCTCCGTATCCATGCCCTATTGCATACCGGGAATTTCATCGAAAAGGAAGAGTTTTCTTGCTGCGGCGTTTGGCTGTGTGTGGTTCGCGGTCCATACTTTGCTTGAGGGCGTTAAGAAGGGAAGCGATCGTGCGGTTCGGCCGGTGGGTGATGTTTTCCGCTGGGGAGAAACGAGGCCGCACGCGACTTGCTCTACTCGGGGACTTGGGTACTTCTGTCCTCCTTTACGACTCATTCCCATGAGTAAGGACGGCCTGGCCGAGGCCGTCCTTTTTCCGTATTGTCCGGGCCGGGCTCGCCTGCTACAATGGGCCGCGTTTGATACGACGCAGAACGACCTATTGGAAACCATTGACGAATGTTCCTACCCATCCGGACGAATATCTGGCCCCGGCGGACGCCCTATGCGAACTACGCGTTGATCGCGATCAACGTCATTGTTTTTGCCCTTTCCTACGACCGACCCCGCGCGTATTTTCTCACCAACGGTGAACCGGTCGGGCTTTTGCCGCTTCGTCCGTGGGCGACTGACTGGCTGCTTCTGCCCGCCGCCTGGCAGTTTCATCAGTTTCTGACCTACGCCTTCCTGCACGGCGGCTTCGAACACATCCTCGGCAACATGTTCTTCCTGTATCTGTTCGGGAACAACATCAACGATAAGCTGGGCAATCTCTGGTACACGGTCTTCTACCTCGCGGGGGCGATCGCCGCCGGCGTCGGACACACGCTGATGAACCTGGACTCTCTGAGTCCTACGCTGGGCGCCAGCGGGGCGGTGGCGGCGGTCACGGGGGCGTACTTGGTCCTCTATCCGCAGACTCTGATCACAGTCCTGTACTGGTTCTTCTTCATCGGAACTGTTGAAGTCCCGGCCCTGTATTTCATCCTGCTCAAAATGATCATCATCGACAACGTGATCGCCCGCCTGGGGAACACCGTGGCGTACGACGCGCACCTGGCCGGGTATGCGTATGGCATTCTCGTCACGCTGGGGCTTCTGGCCACCCGGTTGGTTGGCACGAGCCAGTTCGATCTGTGGGCGATGCTCAAGCGGTGGAACCGTCGCCGGGAGTACCGCGACACTGTGGCGGGGGGGTACGATCCGTTCGCGGGGACAGGGGGGCGCAAACGCGTGGACGCCCGGGAGGTGGCGTCGCCGGCCGAGCAGCAGCGTCTGGCGAAGGTCGATCAGATCCGCCATCAGATCGGCGACTACATCTCCCAGCGGAACATGGCCGCGGCGGCCGAACTGTATGTGGAGCTGTTGAAGGTGGGGCCCGAACAGGTGCTGCCTCGCCAAACCTTGCTGGACATCGCAAACCAGTTGGCCGGCGAGCAACGTTCCGCCGAGGCGGCCCGCGCGTACGAGCAGTTCCTGGCGAACTACGGCGCGACCGAGCACGCCGAACAGGTGGAGCTGATGCTCGGCATCCTCTACTCCCGCTACCTGCACGCTCCGCTGCAGGCGATCGAACATCTTCAGAAGGCCGCGGGGAGGCTCTCCGACCCGGGCCAGTTGAAAATGTGTCGCGACGAACTCGCCCGATTGGGCGCCTGAGCTGATATTTTGTGGATTATCTGACCTTGGGGGGCACTTGATCCTTGACAAATCTCGGGGGGGATCGTAGTGTGTGGCACTGAAGGATCGCCCTACCTTGCGGGCAGTTCCAAGGCATCTGTGGATATCTTTTAGGGAGGTAAGAGGATGCAGGCTCGCGTGAATCTTCCTGTGCGTTCGGCGAGGACAAGGTTGTCCGCCGCCGGGAGGCTCATTCTGTTGGCTGTCGTGACGCTGGCCATGACCGTTCCCGGTCTGGCCCAGCAGACGCAGCCGGTGACCCCGGGGACGACGGCGGTTCAGCCGTCTCAGACGACGCCCCAAACCCAGCCGGCCGTCGCGGGCGCTGAGCCCGCCGTGGCCAAGTCGACGGAACCCTACGTGGCGGAAGCCACCGGCAACGATGTCTTCATCCGTTCCGGTCCCGGCACGAACTTCTATCAGTGCGGCAAGCTCTATCCGGGCGACCGCGTCCAGGTGATCAGCAACCAGAACGGCTGGTCCTGCGTCATCCCGCCGGTCGGGTGCTTCTCCTGGGTCTCGATGCAGTACGTGAGCATCAACCTGGACAACCCGACGATGGGCAAGATCACCGGGGACAACGTCGGCGTCTACGCCGGCTCGGACTTCGTGCCGCCGATGCACTCGACCAGCAAACAGGTCGTGCTCAATCGCGGCCAGGAAGTCAAGCTGCTCGGCGAAGAGCTGAACGACTACTACAAGATCGCGCCGCCCCAGGGCGCGTACCTTTGGGTCAGTACGCAATACCTTCGTCCCACGGACCGGACGACACCCAAGCCCGTCGATGCGAACGGCATTGGGGCTCTGAAGCCCGATGGCAAGCCTGCTGCGACTTCGGATGCGAACGAGCCGAAGACCGATCTGGAACTCTACTACTCTCTGACCGAGCAGATCAAGGCCATTCAGGCCAAGCCGTCCGCCGAACGCGATTATTCCGCTATCAAGGCCAAGCTTGCGGAATTGGCCGCGAAGAAGGACTCCGGCCGGGCCGCTCGCTATGCCGAGTACACGCTGAAGAACGTCGAGCGATTCGAGCTGGCCGACAAGTCTGCGAAAGAGCTGGAACTGCAGAAGAGCGGACGTTCGAAGACCATCGAGAAGATCGAA
>JBDKUU010000855.1:0-3163 GCA_039679525.1 Phycisphaerales bacterium
CACGGCGCTCGTCGGAGTGTTCCTCTATCTGCTCTTCGGTCGGCCTGTCATTGCGGCGGGGTTGGCGATGCTGTTCGGCCTGCACCCGCTGTCAGTCGAGTCCGTCTGCTGGATTAGCGAGCGCAAGACCGTTCTGGCAGCCTTCTTCGCCCTGTGGTCGCTGATCTTCTACGTCCGGTTCACCCGAGAGGGAGAGCGATGGCACTTCGTCGCCTGTTGCGTGGCGTACGCACTGGCCCTGCTGAGCAAACCCATCGCCGTGCCGTTGCCGGCGATGATGCTCTTGATAGACCATTGGCCTCTGAACCGGCTCGATCGCAAGGCAATCGTGGAGAAGTGGCCCTTGTTCGTGCTGGGCGTGCTCTCGGCGATTGTCATCCTTGTGTCCCAGCAACGCACAGCGCCGGCGCAACTGCCCGGCGACTATAACCCATGGCAGGTCCCGCTGATCTTATGTCATAACATCGTCTTCTATTTGCACAAGTACTTCTGGCCGGTCGCTCTGTCTGCGTACTACGGATTCCCCGTTCCCATGGGCCTGAGGAGTCCGACCGTGTTGATCGGGGTCGTGGGGACCTGCCTGCTCATTCCGTTGCTCGTTCTCTCGCACCGACGGACACGGGCGCCGCTGACGGGCTGGCTGATCTTCTTCATCATGATCTTCCCGGCTATGGGCATTATCAGCGTGACGCCCACGATCGCGGCCAATCGCTATCTTTACCTTCCATCACTGGGATTCCTCATGGTCCTTGGCGCCTTGCTCAAATGGCTCGGAACCGTCGCTCCCAAAGGGCGAAAAGCGATGACGCAACTGGCGATTGTCGGGGTTCTCTTGGCGGCAGCCGGCACCGAGGCTGTCGCCTTGCGCCGATATCAGAGCCAGTGGAGCGACACCGTGAAGCTCCATGAGTATCTCCTCGCGACCGAACCACACGCCACGAAGTTGAACTCAAGCCTCGGTGTCGAGTTGGCTTCGCGTGGTCAATTTGCGCAAGCGGTGGAATTCTACCGTCGCGCGTTGGAGTCGTCGCCTGACGACAAAGTGACCCACTACAACCTGGCCCTGGCTCTGAGCCGTCAGGGGACCGAACACACCGATGAAGTCATTGAGCACTATCGGAAAGCACTGGAGGAAGAGCCCAAGTTCATCGTCGCGCGTCTGAACCTGGGCAACGTCTTCCTCGACAGAGGCGATTGCTCGCGGGCCTTGGAGCAGTATCAAGAGATCCTCAAAATTCAATCTGATTTCGCCCCGGCGAAGTACAACATCGGGAGGGTGATGGTCTTCTCCGACAAATCCGCTGAAGGAATCGAGTGTCTGCGTGAGGCGGTGCGTCTGCACCCCGGTTTCCTCATGGCGACCAGGGATTTGGCTTGGTTCCTGGCGACGCACCCGAACGCGGAAGTCCGGGACGCGAACGAGGCGATTCGCCTGGCGGAGCGGGCCGAGGCGATGACACAGGGACGCGACGCTACGATGCTAGACACCTTGGCGGCGGCCTACGCTTCGGACGGACGGTACAGGAAAGCGACGGAGACGGCGGAGAAAGCCCTGGCTCTGGCAAAGCGTGTGGCGAACCACGAGTTGGCGGCCGAGATTGAGGAGCGGCTGCGACTGTACCAACTGGAGTGCCCATGTTATGAAAACCCGAAGGTGCAGTTGGAACGAATGGTGACGAGATGGAAGACCGCAGAACATGGGCCGGAGGCCGCAGAACTGGCGACGGAAGCTCCCAAACTGAATAATGACAATTCGACGCGAGAGGTTCAGAATGAAGCTGAGACGATTGCTGCCCGGTAGAGAAAGGACTTTGTGGGCGTTTGTATTGGTGGTCCGGCTGGGGCTGGGGTTCATGTTCATTATGAGCAGCCTGCCGAAGATTCGTCTGCCGTACATGTTCCTCGGCAGCGTGTACGGATACGAGTTGGTCGGGCCGAAGTTGGGCGTGCTTGTGGCGATGGTGCTGCCGTGGGTGGAACTGCTCACCGGCGTGTGCCTAGTCGGCGGCGTATTCGTGGGCGGGGCGCTGTTGATAAGCATGGGCATGGGTGCAATGTTCACGTTTGTGCTCGCTTCCGCGTTGTGGCGGCACCTGGACATCAGTTGCGGCTGTTTCAGCAGTTCGGCAGCGGGGAAGATCAGCTATGCTACCCTGATCCGGGCGATTGCGATTACGCTGCTCAGTTCGGCGGCCTATGCAGGGGTGATTCTCTTACAGCCTCGGCGATGGCAATCTTCGGCCGCGGAGCCGCTATCCGAAAACCAGCCGCAGATCGGGACGCGGGAAAGGGTCTCACCGGACGGGCTACTTACAGGGGAATGAGATCCAAGTCCGACACTTCAATCGATGAAATGACCTCATTGGGCCAGGAGCGAGCTGTGGGTGGTCAAGAGGTGTGGGGGCCAGGCCGACTTGTCTCGACTCGGCCGAGGACGACGCATTTCTATTCGACGGCATCCCTCTTGGACCACAGGGCATCCATTCTTCTCCACAGTCCATCCTCAGAGCCGGTACTCGCTTCAGTGTTCGCTGCCACCATGCCATGGCGGTCCTTCAATGGTGTTCCGCTGGCCATACCATGGGTTGCTCGCTGCATAGAACAACGGCAGTCCCCAGTCGCCCGCGACACTCCGTGGTTCTTCCGCCACTAGAGTCTCTCTGTGGGCACCGCATGCCCCACGACTATCCCCGATGGCATCTCGGCCCGAGGGCAGTCCAACTCCATTTCTGACGATCCGGCAAGGTCCGTCGAGGCGACCAGAAAAAGTGCGAATGTGAATTTGGCACTTTTCGCCGCGTGTGCTAGCGTGGCTTTCAGACAAGGACAAGAAAAGGGTTCGATTATGAAAGACGCATGTGACCTCGACCCCGATATCGCCGATGTACCCGACGTTGCACGAATGGTGAGCCAGACCGCCGCGAAGGTCGCGGACATCGAGCGGGGTACAGCCGATGTCAGGAGCTTCATTCGAGGTATCCAGGCCCAGGACCAGCAGATGCAGCAGGAGCAGGCCCGCACTGCGATGTTGGAGGAAATCTACACCACCTGTGACGAGGAGCACGGTAGCGAGCACCGCAACGAGGCGATGATGCTGGCAGACGCCAAGGTAGCCAACGGCGAAGTCGCCAGACCTACCACCGTGCCCCAAGGCCTGCGGCTA
>JBDKUU010000856.1:0-4726 GCA_039679525.1 Phycisphaerales bacterium
TCTGCGCAACCAGGAACGCTTTGTTCCAGAGTTGCGAGGGTTGACGTCCCATGATGTTGCCGACCTGAACCTTGAGGACCGCCACAACCTCGGACCGAGTGCTGTGCCAGGCCGGAAGGAGCCCGAAGAGAAGTGCGGTGCCGACCGACACCAGAAACGTAAACGCGAGAATCTTCAGATCCGGCGTGAGTTGGAGCAGGAACGTCTCACCATAACCGGGAATGTAGCGAGTCAATAGACGCACGCCCCATTGAGCCAGGAGCAGCCCCAGGGCGCCCCCGAATCCGGCCAGCAGCAGGTTTTCCGTCAGGAGTTGGCGCACCAGGGCCAAACGACCGGCGCCGAGAGCCGTCCTGGTGCTGAACTCGCGTTCACGCGCCGCACCTCGCGCCACCAAGAGCCCCGCCAGATTCGTGCAGGCAATGAGCAGCACCAGTCCGACGATCATCATGAGGATGAACAGGAGTTGCCGAAACTCGCCGCGTAGCCAGGTGAATCCTGTCGCCCCGGGACGTAGTTCGATCCGATGGCTCAGATAATCCTGTTTCTTGTCTCCTGAGAGACCCAGCACCTCCGCCTGTACTTGCCGCATCTGCTTGAAAACCACATCCAACTCGGCACAGGCCTGCTCGTTGGACACACCCAGCTTCGGACGACCCACGATCTGCAGCCACTCCGAGCCCCAGTCTTCACTCGTCAGATTCATCGCCCAGTCGGGTCCATCGACTTGGGGGATCATGTGGATGGGCCACCAGACATCCGGTCGGCGGCCCACAACGAATCCGAAGAATCCCTCTGGAGCCACCCCCACGATCGTGAAAGGAACGCCATCCAGCGTAATGGTCGAGCCGACGACGGCGGGATCCAAACGAAAGCGGCGCTGCCAGAAGCCGTGGCTGATGACCGCGACCGGGCAGGGATCACCGGGACGGTCATCGTTGGGTGTCAGGGTTCGCCCCAGGGCGGCAGGCACGCCCAGAACGCCAAAGAAATCTCCTGAGACCGCCTGCGTCCACGCCGCCTCTGCCTCACCCGTGCCTGAGCCAGCGACTGTCATCTTGCGTTTGTCGATGCCGGCCGCCGTGAACAGACCGGACAGACATCGACTGTCAGCACGCAGGCGATCATAGAGCGGATAGGACAAGGCCGGCCACCCGTTGTTCGTCACCAGCACGAGCCGTTGCGGATCCTGCACTCCCGGCAGTGACTTCAGCAGCAGCGCATCGACCAAGCTGAAGATCGCCGCATTCGCCCCGATGCCCATCGCCAGCGTGAGCACGGCCACGGTGGTAAAGCCGGGATTCTTCCTCAACACGCGGCACCCGTATCGGATATCCTGCCACAGAGTCGTCATTGCCGAACTCCAGTTTCTGGTTGTTGCTTTCTGGCTTCTGCCGACAACCAACAACGAACAACTATGTTCATTCACTTCGCAGCGACGCCATCGGATCGATCCTCGCCGCCCGCCGAGCGGGAAGCCAGCAAGCGGCCAGAACTGTCGCCAATACGCATGCGCCCACGGCCAGGAACGAAACGGGATCGAACGGGCTGATCCCGACGAGCTGGTTGCGCAGCAGGCCCGCGGCGACGAGCGTCAGGGGAATGCCGATGACCAGCGACACCAGGCCGAGCCGCAAACCGCCGCACAGAACAAGTCGGATCACAGCCCCGCCCGTGGCGCCCAGAGAAACGCGAATGCCGATTTCCCGCGTTCGCTGCGCCGTGACATAAGCCGTCACGCCATAGGTTCCGATCATGGCCAGCGTCAGAGCCAAGCCTCCGAGGACGCCGAGGATCTGCAAGACCGTGCCCTGAACGCCCAGGGCGTTCCTCATCGTGTCGCGTAGAGTGCAGATTTCTCCCCCCAACAGTCGCGGGTGAACGCGAAGCAGTTCGCTGCGAATGCCGCCGATCAGATGACGGGGGTTGCCGTCGGCCTGGATGAGCAGCTTGGTCGTCAACAGGTTCCCGGGCCAGATCCGACGGAACATCGTGGGGCCCGGCGGGGCGTCGAACCGGCTGAAACGAACGTCCTTCACCACGCCGATCACTTCGCAGTCGGCGACTTGCCTGCCCAGAGCGTCTTCGTTCGGCCAGAACTTCCGCGCGAAGGTCTCGTTCACCACCACGACCTTGCGTTTGAGCTCCAGGTCGGCGAAGTCGATCTCGCGGCCGCGCAGAACGGGAACGCCCAACGCGGCGAACGTGTTGGGGCCGACATCGGCGAAATTATACGATCCGCCCTCCGGAAGCTCCGTGCCGGCCTGGCTGCCGTCGAGAGGCTCCGACCAGGAGAGCCCCACCTGCTTCACGCCGGGAACGAGCGAGACGCGTCGCACGATCTCGGCCAACTGGGGCACGGCGGTTTCCTTCGTGAAGCCCGCACGCTCCAGATTCAGCGGCGCGACGGCCAGACGCTCCGTCCGGAAGCCGACATCCGTGGATAGTTGCCGGTTCATACTGCGCAGGCACAACGCCGCGCCGCACAACAGCATCAGCGATCCCACGATCTGTCCGACGATGAGGCCGTGACGGAGCCACGCCCGACCGTGCGACAGGGCGCCGCCCTCCACGTCCTTGATGGCGGTGAACAGCGAAAATCGAGTCGCCTGCAACGCCGGAACGAGACTGAAGAGAACGCCGACCGCGAGCGTGCAGCCGGCGGCGCACAAGGCGACCCGCCAGTCCAGAGCCGGCCGCAGCGACGGCCCACGCCACCAGGCCGCGAGATTCGTGACGACTCCGGCGATCCACGAGAACGCCAGCAGCGCCCCCGCCGTGCCGAGCGCCGCCACGAGAATCCCCTCGCCGACAAGTTGGCGTATGAGAGCGCCGCGCGTCGCGCCCAGCGCCAAACGCGTGGCCATCTCCTTGCGACGCCGCACCGCCCTGGCAAGGAACAGACTGGCGACGTTGGCGCACGCGACCAAAAGCAGCAGGACCGTCGCGACGCTGCCGAAGTGGACGAAGCCCATCACTTGCTGGCGATTGAACATCGCGGACAGAAGGCCTCGCCCGACCGGTTCGACCCGCACGCCCTGGAACCCGGGGCAATAGCCGTACTTCGCCCAGCGGGGGTCTGTAAAACCCGCCAGGTCCTTCGTGACCTGGGCCGCGATGGGCGAGATCAGATCCTCCGCGGCGGCCGCCAGCTTCGGATCCTCCAGGCGACCCACCAGCGAGTACACCGCGAACTCGTCCATCAGTTGTTCCATGCTGGCCGGCATCCAGAAGCTCGGCTGCGCCACGCCGAGACCGGCGAATCCCGCCGGCGCCACACCGATGACTTCGACGACGCGATCGTTCAGCGTGACGGTCTTGCCGAGGACATCCGGCGCCCCGCCGAATTGACTCTGCCAGAAGGCGTGGCTGATGACGGCCACGCTGTGCGTTCCGGCGTTCGCGTCTTCTTCCGGGACGAAAGCACGGCCCAGCGCCGGCGCAACGCCCAGGAACGAGAAGTAATCGCCCGACACCAGTTCCGCCTGAACGCGTTCTACGCCGTCTTCGATGCGCAGCCTCGGAGCGATGGACGCGTAGCCGATGACGCTCTTGAACGGGCCTCTGTGCTCGCGGATCGCATCGTAATAGGGCCGGCAGGTGCTGCCATAGGTCGGCTGGCGGGCTGCATCCGCCGGCTGCAGGGCCCACAACTCGTCGGGATGGGCCACCGGCCTGGGGCGCAGCAGAAGCTCGTTGAGAACTCCGAACAGAGCCAGATTGGCTCCGATTCCGAGCGCCAACGTCAGCACCGCCGCGAGAGTGAACCCGGGATGCGTCCTCAGTTGCCGGCAGTTATATCGACTGTCGTTCCACAAAGTTGTCATTGCATGGCTCCAGTTCTCAGTTGACAGTTGTCTGTTCCCGGTTCACGGCCGTCCCCTCTTGCTATAGACTGCGAACTGTCCACTGGGATCTCTCCTCACGCCACGTCGAATCCGCTTTGCTTGAGCTCCGCGGATTCCTGCTGCTTGCGGGTGGCCTCTTCCTCCTCGACGATCCGGCCGTCGAACAGATGGACCGTGCGGCCCGCGTGTCGGGCGTATCGCGGGTCGTGCGTGACCATGCAGATCGTGGCGCCTTCGCGGTGCAATTCGCCCAGCAGGTTCATGACCGCGTCGCTGTTGTTGGAGTCGAGGTTTCCGGTCGGCTCGTCGGCCAGCAGGATGGACGGTCGCCCCACCACCGCGCGGGCGACCGCCACCCTCTGCTGCTGACCGCCGGAGAGCTGGGCCGGGTAGTGTTTCATGCGATGAGACATTCCCACCCGCTCCAGCGCCTCCAGCGTCCTCTGTTTGCGTTCGCCGGAGGGCATGCCCCGGTACGTCAGCGGCAGTTCCACGTTCTCATAGACAGTCAGGTCGCCGATCAGGTTGAAGCTCTGGAAGATGAATCCCACCTGCCGGTTGCGGATGCGGGCCCGCTGCGAGGCCGAGAGGTTCGCCACGGGCTCGTCGCCGAGCCAGTAGTCGCCCTCCGTCGGCGAATCGAGAAGCCCGAGGATCGCCATCAAGGTCGATTTTCCGCAGCCGGAAGGACCCGCGATGGACACGTACTCGCCCTGCGCGATCGACAAGTGGATTCCCGCCAGGGCGTGCGTCTCCACTTCCTCGGTCACAAAGACCTTGTGCATGTTCTCCACGCGGATCAGCGCACCGTTGGTTTCACTCATTTGTATCGTTCCTTTCCTAAAGGAAACATTCATTTTCCCGTCGTGCCGGCCCTC
>JBDKUU010000857.1:0-15057 GCA_039679525.1 Phycisphaerales bacterium
GGCCAGTTGGAACGAGGCGATCATCGCGGAAAGTCGCCTGGAGGCCGCCAACTGGCGCGCATCGCAACAAGCTTACGACCATCTGTTCGAGCGTGCGGGGCGCGCCGTGGCGATCGAGCCCGACGACATCCGGTATCGGCATTCGCTGGCCGTGTATGAGTGGCGGTCCCTGGCCCGCTTCGTGGATCCGAATACGCAGATCCTGGAGTCGGAGGCGATCGCCTGGGCCCGGCAGATCGTGGAGGAACTGCGGCAGATGCGGCCGCTGTGTCCGACGTTTGGTCCCGTGTATTGCGTGTCGGGCGAGATCCGGAGATCCGTGCTCGACGATCCGAACGGCACGGAGGAGATTCGCAGGGGGTATCGCCTGGCGCCCTGTGATGCGGCGACGTGCTGTGTTGCGGCGAGGGTGGACGCGGAGGAGGGCAACGTCCAGGACGCATTCGAGAAACTCGCGAGAGCGATTCGACTCGACGGCAAGTGCTTTCCCCAAGCGGTTGAGGTGTGCATCGAGGAGCTGGGAGAGGGGGATCTCGCGCTGGAGTTGGCGGGCGACGATCCGGATCGTCTCAGTTGTGTGGCGGATCTCCTGGCCGCCTCCCTATCGACGGAATCGTCGTCGGCGACGGACGGGGCGACGCCTCCGGCGACGCGGCAGCTTCTCGAACGAGCCAGGGCGGAAGCGTTTGACCAATTACGGTGGCGATGCGCGAGATCGGACGCTCCGGCTCGCGCCCATGCATCCCTGGCGAACCTATATCGCGAGCAAGGCGATCTGGATCAGGCGATTCGAGAGTATCGCCTGGCCGTGCGGCTGGACTACGATCAGATCGGCTGGCGTTGCGCGTTGGCGCAACTGCTGGCGCAGACGCTCAGCACGCAGGAAGCGATGCATGAAGCGCAGATCTGTCTGCGATTCAACGGAGACTACGCGCCCGCCAAGGAACTGTTGGGGCGGCTTGCGGCGGATTCGGCAATCGGCCAATCATCGGCGTCGATCCGCTGATCGTGCGGCGCGAACCCCCGTGAGGGCGGGGCGTGCCTGCCGGGCCACTCGTCGGCGTGCGCCGACGGGGACGGAGTCCGCGCCTGCGGTCGCCAAGGGTGAACAAGTTCGCCGGCGAGGCATGATCGTGCTCGATGGCGGAACGACGCAAGGCGATGGAGGAGATCCGCAATGGATACGAGTCTGAGTGTCTTTCTCGGTTCGGCCCTGCTGGCCATCCTGCTCACACCGCTGGTGATTCGTCTGGCCAATCGGATTGGAGCGGTGGATCAGCCGGGGGTTCGCAAAGTACACAAGCATCCGATCGCAAGAATCGGAGGGGTGGCGATCTTCCTGTCGTCTATGACCGCGCTCGCGGCGGTGTTGTTTGGGAACAACGCGACGGGGGAGGCGTTTCGCGCCATGCAGCGCAATTTGACCGCCGTGCTGATCGGGGCCGGGTTTATCTTCGTCGTGGGGCTGGTGGACGATCTCAGAGGCCTGCCGGCGAAAATCAAGCTTCTGGCGGAGCTGGCGGCCGCAGGCGGGCTGTGCCTGGTGGGCGTGCGAATCGGCGATATTGCGATCACCGAGCAGCTCGTCGTGCACACGGGAGGGTGGGGCTGTCTCCTGACGATTCTCTGGATCGTGGGAGTCACCAACGCCGTGAACATCAGCGATGGCCTGGACGGCCTGGCCGCGGGGGTATCGGCGATCGCCTGCGGAGTGATTGCGGTGTTCTCGTTTCATCACGGCGACGCCGTCATGGTCGTCTTCGCCACGGCGATGTTGGGCAGCCTCTGCGGATTCCTGGTGTTCAACTTCAATCCCGCCAAGGTGTTCATGGGCGATTGCGGCAGCCTGTTTCTGGGTTTCACCATCGCCGCCGCCAGCGTGATGTGCGTTGCCGAATCCACGGCGCTGGTCGGGTTGACGTTGCCAGCCCTGGCGCTCGGGATTCCGATCTTCGATACGTTGTTCTCCATGGTCCGTCGCTTTCTCGACCGCCGGTCCATGTTCGCTCCGGATCGCAGCCACTTCCACCATCGACTGCTGGACATGGGGCTGCACCAGCGGCACGCGGTCATGATGATCTACCTGGCCACCCTGCTCGCCGCGGGATGTGGGTTGTTCATGATGATCAGCGAGGACGCCATGGCGCTGCTGGTCTTCGGCTGCGTGCTGGTGCTGTTGATGCTTCTGTTCCGGGTCGTGGGAGTCGTGCATGTGCGGAAGAGCCTGGCCTGCCTCCAGAGAAAGTACGCGGCCCGCCGGATCGAGCGGGAGGATCAGCGGGTTTTCGAGAATCTCGAACTGCACTTCCGCGAGACGCAGGACGCCGAGCAATGGCGCGAGGCGATCCGGGAGGCGGCCAGCGACATGGACTTCGCCTGGGTGTCATTGAAGACGACACACGCCGGGGTCGATGACGAGGAGCGACTGTGGCGATCCCCGAAGATCGAGCAGGAGGCAGGCGAGGTTGTCACGATGACCATTCCATTTCACGACGGCGATCCGGCGACGCCTCACGAGTTCGAGATCGCCATCCAGGCCCACGGCTCTCTGGAGACGGCCGGCCGGCGCGTCATGCTGTTCGGCAGGTTGCTGGACGAACATCGAGTCGCCATGGACAGTTGAGGCCGGATCGCGACTGCATCGCGGCGCATTCAGGGGGCAGGGTGAGAGTGGCTTTCGTAACAGGCGAATTTCCGGCGATTTCCGAGACCTTCGTTCTCGGACAGATCACCGGTCTGCTCGATCGCGGAGTCGATGTGCGCATTTTCTCTTACGAACGGCCTGTCCGAACATCGCATCATCCGGACGTGGCCCAATACGGCCTGCTCGACCGGACCACGTATCTGGCGAGAAGCCCGCGTCGTCGTTGGATGCGCCGCCTGTACGGCGTCCTTGGCGCTCCGCGGTTCTGCCTGGGCAACGTCCGATTCCTGAGCTACCTGCGGTCGACGGAGACGCTGGCGGGATTCGTGGACGTCCCGTCGTGCTCGCTGGGGAGGGATCTGCGCCGGGTCGGCCCGTTCGACATCGTGCACGCCCAGTTCGGGTTTCTGGGCGCCAAGTTGGCCAGGTTGAGAGCGGCCGGGATTGTGGAATGTCCCCTGGTCACGTCGTTTCGCGGCGGCGATACGACCGTCCGGCTGTCGCAGGATCCGGAGTGCTACAGGAATCTGTTCCGATGGGGCGATGCGTTTCTCCCGGTCAGCCGATTCCTCGGGGACCGGCTCGAATCGCACGGCTGTCCTGCAAGCCGGACCGTCGTGCACCACTCCGCCTTGAACCTGAATGATTTTCCGTTCAGAGAACATGCCGTTCCGACGGGGGGCCCGATCCGGCTGCTGTGTATCGCCAGGCTCGTCGAAGTCAAAGGGGTGCGCTACGCGATCGAGGCCGTGCGACTCCTGCGAAACCGGGGAATCGATGTGGGGCTGCGGGTTCTGGGAGACGGGCCGCTGCGGGCGGAATGCGAGAATCTGATCGCGACGGAAGGACTCCAGGAGTGGGTCGTTCTGGAGGGCGACTGCGTGAGGACGCGGGTGCGGGAATTCCTGGAGCGTTCGCATATCCTTCTATGCCCGAGCATCATCGGATCCGACGGAGCCCAGGAGGGCATGCCGAACGCGGTCAAGGAGGCGATGGCGTGCGGCCTGCCGGTCGTGGCGACGAACACGGGCGGTATCCCCGAACTCATCGAGGACGGGGTGACCGGCGCACTCGTTCCGCAACAGGATGCGGGGGCCATGGCGGCCGCCGTTGAGCGCATCATCGGAAGCCCCGAGGCTTGCCTGTCGATCTGTCGAAACGCCCGTCGGGTGATCGAGGACGGATTCGATGGCCGGCGGCTCAACGATCGTTTGGTGGGGCTGTACCGAGATCTGATGGCCAATCCGAATTGGACGGCAGAATGGGCAGGCCCGGCCGCGTGCGAACCGGGGCATACCAGATCGTGCGTGGAGAGCGCGGAATGAGGATCGCCATCTGCATCCACAAGGTCCTTCTGGGGGGCGTAGGCACCTCGACGTACATTCTCTGTCGGGGCATGCGGGAGGCCGGGCACGAAGCGGACATCCTGGCAACCGCTCCGCAGGCCGGCGAGGACTATCCGCGAGCCCTGCGGGACGGCTGGCCGGTCGAAGCTCTTTGTGACGGGACGCCCTGGCTGTGGAGACGGCTGGAGATCACGTCCGCGCGACTGTCCCAGTACGACGTGGTGATCAACAACCACAGCCTCGAGACGCAACTGGTGCTGCCCTCGCTGCCGGCTCATGGGCTCCGCCTGTCGGTCATACGCTCCACGGACGATCCCGTGATTGCCGGGGCTATGCTGAACAGTGCGGTTCAAGACGCCCTGGTCGGCATCTCTCCCCAGGTGACTGAACTGCTGCGACGAGCGGGATGCGGCTGCCCCGTGACGACCATCCCCAACGCGGTGCTTTTGACAAACGAGGCTCTCCCGGTGTTGAGCGAGCCCTACCGGATCGCCTTTGTGGGCCGCCTGGAAGAGCGGCAGAAGAACGTGCTGATTCTGCCGGAGATTGCCAGGATGCTGAGGGATCGGGGAGTGCGTTTCGACATGCGGATCGTTGGTGATGGGCCGCACCGCAAAGACCTGGAGCGGAAGATCCGGCAATTCGACGTGGCCGACGCCGTTCGTATCCTCGGTCCGCTGGAACGCGAGCAGGCGTGGAAGGTGTTTCGGGAATCGCATTTTGCCATCCTGCCGTCGAGGTTCGAGGGTTTCGGGCTGGTCGTGGCCGAGGCGATGGCGGCGGGGTGCGTGCCGATCGTCAGCGACATTCCGGTCTTTCGTTGGATTCTGGGCGACAGCGCGCCCCTGTTGGCATCGCCGGTCCGGAACGCGAAGGCCTATGCGGAACAACTGATGGCGCTCGCGAAGGACCCGTCCCGGTATGCGATTCTGCAGCAGCGTCTCTGGCGACGGCAGCGAGAGAACTTCAGTCCGGAGGTGACTGTGGGACGATATCTCGATTTGATCGGCCGGTTGCAGCAGGAGCACGATCCTTCGAAAGTGAAGCCCGTGCCTCTTGGGCTCGTGAAGATGCCGAGGGAACATCGATTGCGATGCACCCAACTGTGGCGCGTGCTGCAAGCGGGCCGGCGTCGGTGGCAGTCTCCCGGAATTGCGGCCAAGTCCATCCTGCGGAAGCTGCTGCAATCGGGGGCCGTCGAGGAGCCGATTCCGCTGAGGAACGCCGAGCGGTATCGCCGCAAGGGCGTCGAGATCGGCGAGGGCACGTACATCTATCCCAACGTGGTTTTGGGACGCGACGGCCAGGACCGAATCATCATCGGGAAACGCTGCGTGTTGACGGGTTGCACGATCCTGGCTCACGACGCCTCGACGAATCGACCGCTCGGCGTGAAATGGTCCATCCAGATGCCGGTCGTCATCGAAGACGACTGCTTCATCGGATACGGCGCCATCGTGCTCATGGGCGTTCGGATCGGCAGGGGCTCGATCGTCGGAGCCGGCAGCGTCGTGACGTCCGACGTGCCCGCCGGCATCGTCGTCGCGGGGAACCCTGCCCGCATCATTGCGTCGGTCGAGGAACTCGTTCAGAAGCGCAGGCAATTGGCCCTGGATCACCCCGAGTGCTTCCGCGACCTGCCGGCGGGCCTGGCGTCCGCGGGACGCGAGGATTCGAGGGGGCATTCTCCCGACATTGCCGGAGCGTACATCAGCCCATGAACCCCCATATTCATCTGCCGCGGGTCCCTGTTCTCCAGGGACGGAGAGAAGTCGTCCTGTCTCTGTGCAGAGGCAAGCGGGTGCTGCACCTGGGCTGCGTCGACGCGGGCCCGTTCTTCCGGGAGCGGTTGAGCAGGGGGGAGCTGATGCATCAGCACATCGCGGCGGTCGCCGGCGACCTGTGGGGGGTGGACATCGACAGCGAGGGGATATCGCTCCTGCGGGAACGAGGCTTCAGCAAGCTCGTCGTGGCCGACGCCTGCGAAGCCGACACGATCGACGCGCTGAGCTCTCAGCCGTTCGACGTGATCGTGGCCGCCGAGATCATCGAGCACTTGCCGAATCCGGGTCTGTTCCTCGCGGCAGTGCGACGCCTCATGACCCCTGGGAACACGCAGGTGATCATCACGGTCCCCAACGCCTTTCGCACCGTGAGTTGGCTATGGCTGATGCGCGGCGTGGAGTTCGTTCATCCCGACCACAACTATTGGTTCTCCTACGCGACGGCCACTCACCTCGTGCGGCAGAGCGGCCTGGAGATTCAGAACACGTACGTGTACTCGCTTCAGCCGTCGGGCCTGTTCTCCCGGGCGAGAGAGCGTCCGGGCCGTGGAAGCACAGATCCGGGCGGCGTCTCCTCAAAGGACATCCCGTCGCCGTCCGGCGACTCCGCGTCGGCGGGGAAACGCATCTTGCACTATCTCAGGACATTCCCGAGGCGCGTGTTGTTCTCGTCGCTGTATCGCATCAATCCGTTCTTTGCGGATGGAATCGTCATTGTCGCGAGGGTTGTCGCATAGATGGCTGTGGGGTTGACGGAGACTGTCGCCGCGGCGGGAGTTCGACTCTCGGGCCGCTCCTTCACAAGAGATGTTGCTTCGACATTTTCCATTCAGTCTCTGGCTTTGTGCGTCGGCATCGTCAACGCGATCATCCTGGCCCGGTGCCTGGGGCCTCAGAACAAGGGGATCGTGGCGATGGCTCTGCTGGTTCCCAACATGCTGGTCCTGTTCCTGAGCACCGGCATGAACCTGGCGTGCGTGTATTACGTGGGTTCGGAGAAGATGGACGTCGCCACGGTGTCCGCCCATTGTGTCGCGTATACCCTGGCGGTCAGCGTCTTCTGCGCCGCGGTCATGATTCCGATCATCGCGGCGGGTTGGCTCGGCCGACTCCTGCCCGGTCTGCCGGTGCATCTGCTGCTGTTGTCGTCGCTGGCCGTGCCCCTGGGGCTGCTGCATATCCTCTTCAGCGGCATTTTACAGGGGCTCCGCCGCATCCCCACGGTGAACGCCGTCACATTCGTCCAGAGCGTCCTGCTCCTGTCTTTCGACCTCGTATTCCTGGTGTGGCTGAAGATGGGCGCGGCGGGGGCCATCCTGGCCAACCTCGGCGGCATCGCGGTCGCTCTGATCGTGTTCGTCGCGTGCCTTTCCCGGGAAGGCGCCGCTTTTGCGCCTCGCTGGCGCGGCGTGGTGCTGCGTCCTATGATCGGCTACGGGCTCCGCGGACACATCGGAAACCTGCTTCATTTCTTCAACTATCGCCTCGACATATTCGTGGTCAATTATTATCTGACGCCCGGCGACGTGGGCATCTACACGATCTCTGTCCGGCTGGCCGAGCTTCTTTGGATGTTCCCGCGTTCGGCGGCCTTCGTCATCTTTCCCAAAGCCGCGGCGACGAATCCCCAGGCCATGAACGTCTTCACGCCCAAAGTCTTTCGCCTGACGGCCGTCTTGTCCATCCTGTGCGCGGCGGGGCTGATCGTGGCGGGGCGGCCGCTGATCCGCGTGTTCTTCTCGCGGGCATTCATCGATGCCTATCTGCCAATGGTGGCTTTGTTGCCGGGAACGGCGCTGTTGGGCAGCACGAAGATCCTGACGAGCGACATTGCCGGGCGGGGTTTTCCACAGTTCAATTCCATCAGCGCCGGATGTGCGGTGGTCCTGACGGTCGCGCTGGATCTCTGGTTCATTCCCCGATATGGGATTCTCGGGGCGTCCGTCGCGTCCAGCGTCGCGTACGGCGCTGTGGCAGCCCTGTCGATGTGTTTCTACGCGAAGATCAGCCGCAAGGCGGACCGGACGCCTGGTCGGACGGTGCCCGTCGGCGCGGGTTGACATCCATCCTCCTGTGATTTGGCGCTCCCGATGCAAATGAACCCTTCGTACATTCAAGATCGTCCATTCCCCTGGTCCGCGGCGTCCGTCGCGCAGGCGCGACGGGGGCTCTGGGCAGACAGCCTGATCGTCCTGGCCTTGCTGGTCGTCTCTGGGCACGTGATCTTCACGGAGGGCGGACAGGCGGAACCGGGGCTCGTCGTGCTGGCGGTTCTCTTCACAGCGTTGCTGGAATGGCGACGACGGTTCATTCCTCGTCCCGTCTTCGTGGCGACTCTGGTGATATTCGGGATCATCCAGACTTGGCAGGCCATATCCCTCGAATACCTGCCTCTTGTGACATTCATCGGCTTCTTTGCGAGGCTGTACGTGGCCTATGCCGCAGTCTGCCTCGTGCGGGACTTCCCACGGGTCTATGTGAACGTCATGGTGGTCGTCTGCCTGTGGAGTCTCTGTTTCTACATTCCCGACCAACTGAGCCAGGCGCTGGGGCTCGACTTCCGGAACACGTTTGACGTTCTGCATCGACTGATCGGGGCCCAAGTGGAATATCGGTACGACATCGGACTCTACAATTTCCAGATCAAGTACGATCATCGAAACTCCGCGTTCTTCTGGGAGCCCGGCGCGTTCGCGGGCGCCATCCTGATGGCCATCGTGTTCCTGTGGCTGGCGAAGTCCCGCGTGAGCCGGAGGGACTACGGGATCTCGCTGGCGATCTTCTGCGCGACGATCGTCACGACATTCTCCACGATGGGGTACATCGTATTGCCGATCGCTCTGTGCCTGCACATGACGAGCATGATCGGCGTTTCGAGGAAGAAACTGCAGGCGATGGTGCTTCTCATATGCCTTCTCCCCGCGGCGTGGTTCATCGCGGCCGCGATATGGAAGCTGGAGTTTCTCTCGACGAAGGTCCACACGGAATTGAGCCGCGTCGAGTCGCAGGAACTGACGGGAGGAGGGGGGCGGCTTGCCTCGTTCTTCTTTCACGAGCCCTATATTCGAGCCCGTCCGGTGATGGGGTGGGGTCGGAACATGAAGACGTATCTCCTGCTGGACCCGTACCTCGAACACAATCCGGCAGGGGGCAACGGCTTGCTCCGGTTTGTCCACGAGATGGGATTGGCGGGTCTGCTGACTTTCCTGGCCCTGACCGCGGCGAACATGCACGCGCTCACGAAACGACGCGTCACGGAGACCGTTCTGATCATGGCTGTGATCATCTTGACGCTTCAGGGGGAGGAGTTCCTCACGGGGGCGTTTTTCCTGGCGTTCATGTATTTGAGGCCCGAACGATGAGGATTGCCTGGCTGGCGAACTACCCTTTCTTGCAGTTGGAACCCCACTTGGGAATGCGAAGGCCGATAGGGGGGCATCCTTCCTCGTGGGTCGTCACTCTGGCGGCGGCGCTCTCTCGGAGGAACGATCTCGAACTGCATATTGTGACCTTGTGCCCTCATATCACGGGCAGAAAATCGTTCCTTTCCGAAGGCGTCATGTTCCATGTTCTGCCGAGCGGGGTCCCGTTCTCCGATCGCGGTTTTCCCTGGTACCTGCCCCTGGATGCGGCCTGTGGGTTCCGGGGAGACAGAAGGCACCTGGTGCGCGAGATCCGGAGCATAAATCCCGACCTTGTCCATGCCTTCGGAACGGAAGGCCCCTACACCCTGGCGGCTCTCGACTCGGGGCTCCGGCACCTGATCCACATTCAGGGAATCATCGGGGAGTGCATGAAGGCCGAGCCTTCCATCCGATTTCGCCTTGCGGAGCCGTTGGAGAGACGCGCGATTCGCCGAGGCAGATGGTTTTCCTGCAGGACGGAGTTCGACGCCGGTTATGTCCGGTCGCACAATCCGCACGCGGAGATCTCGCATATCGACGAGGCGGTGAGCCGTGCGTTCTTCGAGGTCAACTGGGTCGTGCGAGACAGCAACGATCTGCTTTTCGTCGGAGCCCTGAAAGAACGCAAGGGAATCGAGGATGTTCTGACGGCGATCCATCTGCTCAAGAGGAAGTCCCGGCCCACGCACCTGCGCGTGGTCGGCTGCGGGACGGTGAAGTACCGGATCTCCCTGATGAATCGCTGCGGCCAACTGGGGATCTCCGATTCGGTGGAATTCCTGGGCCATAAATCCAGCGACGAGATCGCGGCGTTTCACGGGCGGTCCCAGGCGTTCGTCCTGCCTTCGCATGTGGAGAACAGCCCCAACTCGGTGGCTGAAGCGATGGTGTCGGGCGTCCCGGTGGTCGCGTCGCGGGTCGGCGGAATCCCGTCCATGGTCAGGCACCTCGAGACCGGCATGTTGGTGGAGCCGAGGAATCCGAGGGCCCTTGCCGACGCGATCGACGTTCTGCTGGACAGTCCTGCCAGGCGAGAGGAACTGAGCAGGAACGCCAAGGCCGTAGCCAGGACGCGTCATGACGCCGCATCGATCGCCCTCGCCACGGTGGATGCCTATCTGCGCATCATCGCCTCTCGGGAGAATTGCGCGTGCCCCATGGCGATCCAACAGGCGACATAGATGAGGAGAGACTTTCCATGGCCGGAGTATGGTCCCACGGAGCGCAGATCGCGAACCGGTTGTTGAGCCGGTTCGGTTGCGAGCTGGTCCGCTCCTCCAACTCGGTGTCTCTGCAGGCCGCACTGGCGAGGATCCACGGGATGGGCATGCGGTTTGCCACGGTCATCGACGTCGGCGCCTCCGACGGCAGGTGGTCCCAGCGCGTGCAGCGATGGTTTCCGGATGCGTCATACCTTCTGATCGAGGCGCAGGCGGTCCATGAGCCGCGGCTGCGGGCCTACAAGGCGAGAGCCGGGAATGTGGACTACGTATTGGCCGCGGCGGCCGACGCGCGAGGGCAGGTGTTCTTCAACGCCAGCGACGCGGCCGGAGGGCTTGCGTCTCACACGACCGCCAACGGCTGCACGGAACAGGTGCCGGCGACGACGGTGGACTTCGAGGTTCAAACGCGCAATCTGCCCTCTCCTTTTCTTGTCAAACTGGATACCCATGGCTTCGAGGTGCCCATTCTCAGAGGGGCCGAGCGCACGTTGACACACACTGCCGCAATTTGCGTGGAGACCTACAACTTCGCTCTGTGCGAGGGTTGCCTGCGGTTTCCCGAGACCTGTTCCTTTCTGGAGGACAGGGGCTTTCTGCCGATCGGCCTGGTGAGCCCGTTGTTCCGTCGTCGAGATGGCGTTCTGTGGCAGATGGACCTTATCTTCGCCCGGGCGGATCGAGAGGAACTTCAGAGGGCGAAGTACGCATAGGATGATCGTCATGAGCGATACCGCAATTTCCATCGTCACGCCGTGCTACAACATGGAAGCGTACGTGGGACGCACGATTGAGTCCATCGTGTCGCAGAACTACCCGCGTCTGCAATACATCGTCGTGGACGGCGGGTCCACGGACGGTTCCTTGAACATCCTGAGGAGATATGGCGACCGGATTCACACGCTGATCAGCGAGCCGGACGGCGGGCAGTATTACGCCGTTCAAAAAGGACTGGATCGCGCGACCGGGGACGTCCTGGCCTGGCTCAATTCGGACGACATCCACTATCCCTGGACGCTGGCGATCGTCGGAGAAGTGTTCGAGAAGTTCCCGGACCTCGATTGGCTGGTCGGCCTTCCGTCGGCGATCAATGCCCGGGGCCAGTGCATCACGATGGCCAGCGGGCCGGCCGCCTATCCGAGGAAGTTCATCGCCAAGGGCTGGGCGCACGGCCGCTTCGGGCCTCATCTCCAGCAGGAGAGCATGTTCTGGCGACGCAGGCTCATGGACCGCGCGGGCGGACTGGACCTGCGGTGGAAATACGCCGCCGATTTCGAGCTGTGGACGAGGTTCGCGCGGTTCGCCGAGCCGGTGGCGATCGCCACGCCTCTGGCGGCGTTCCGTGCCCGGCCGGGGCAGCGATCGGGGCACGCCCAGTACCAGGAGGACATGCGGGAGATCTGTCGGAGTCTTCCGAATCCCCCCCGGCTGTGGCGTCTGCTGGCGCAGAGCAGCCGGGCCGCGGGGTGCCTGTGCAGACTCGCGGTGTGGAGGGGCTGCGAGGTGATCAGCTATTCCCGTCAGCACGACGAGTGGGTCAAGCTCAAGCTCCGCCGGCCGCTGTCCCGGTCTTCCATCGGGCAGCTCATCCTGGACTACGATATGACTCGCGCGTATCGAACCACGACATGAAGCGTCGGACACAGGAATCCGCAGTACGATGAAGATCGCCCTGGTCGCTCCCACCTGCGAGACCGCCTCGTGCGCCACGAGGCTGTTCTTCCAGTACGCCGCAGCCATGGCGGGCAGGGGGCACGAGGTGACCCTCTACTTTCCGGGCCCCGTCGCCTGTTCCGGCGAGGCGCGGGACGAACGGATTCGCGTGCGCTGCTGTCCGAGGTGGCTGGCCGCTCTCTCCGTCCGAGGGGGATTCGGCCCCGGGGAGCTGGCGTTCAAGTGTCTGGAGCTCCTGGCGAATCGCTTCGACTGCGTTCATGTCTGCCCCGGCCATCGCCCCGCCAATCTGATCCCGGCGGCCCTGGCCAAGTGGATTCGGGGCAGCGTGATCGTGGATGAGTGGTGGGAATGGTTCGGCAAAGACGGGTGCGGCGGCGGGCGGCGAGGTCTGGCGGGGGCCTGTGTGACGGCCTATGACTCCCTCCTGGAAGTACGCGCCAAGCATGCATACGATGGCGTGATCGCCATCACCAGCGGATTGCGGAACCGCCTGCCCGAGCATCTATGCGTGGACGTTCTGCACGGGGGCGCCGAAGTGGACGCCCTGACGCGGTTCGATCGCTGCGAATCTCGACGCATGTTGGGGTACGAGGAGAACCTGCTGATTCTGGGCATGAGCGGCCTGACGAGAAACGACCATGAGGACAATCTGCCTCTGTTTGACGCCGTCCGCTCGCTGGCCGGCGAGTTGCCCGCGTTGCGGCTGCTGGCGACGGGCGATTCGAAGTACATCGCGGATCACGTGCGGCCGTTGTTGCCCGGGGGAGTCCGGTTGAACGCCGGCTGGGCCGATTTCGCCACGTACAACCGGCGTCTGAGCGCGTGCGACGCATTCGTGCTGCCGTTTCCCGATACGTGCCGCAACCGGAACCGCTGGCCGAACAAGATCGGGGACTACCTGGCCCTGGGACGGCCGATCATCACCAACCCCACGGGAGACGTGGCGTCCTTCTTTCGCGAGCAGGGTCTTGGCCGGCTCTGCGAGAACACGCGTGCGGCCTACCAGGCCGCCATCAGGACGCTCGCGGGGCAGGTGGATCGAGAGGATGCGCCAGGGTCTCGTCGAGCGGCGCAACTGTTGTCGTTTGAGGGGCGGGTGGACAAGATCCTGGAGTTCTACGGACGGCTCCGAAGAAGTCGGAGGGCGGGGCTCTGAAGAGGGCGAGGATGGGAGACGAAGGCACGCGTGGTGCCCGTTCATGATTTGTTCCACATCAGTTGTCGTGCGGAATGTGCAAGGAGGACAAGATGCGTCGTTTTGCGTACCTGACAAGGGTACTGTGCGAGTTCACGGGTGTTGGCGAAGACGACAAGGATTGCGGTCGTGCTCACAAGGCGGGGATCGCCGGTCTGTCTCGAAAGAGACGGATCGTGTTCTCTCTTGCTGTCGTCTGTGTCGTCGGCCTGTTGTCGCTCCTGGTGGCGGAGGCGGGTGTGCGCGTGTTCTGCCCGCAGCGGATCATCCCCCGGTACGTGGAGAGCGCTCCCTGGGGCATTCGCAAGATTCTGCCTCATGTCAACGGCATGCATATCAGTTCGGAGTACAAATGCCATTACCGGACCAATTCGCAGGGATTTCGCGGGACGGCGGAATATGCACTCGTGCCGCCCGCTCGCTGCTTTCGCATCGTCGTTCAGGGCGACTCGGTGGCGATGGGATTGGGGGTGGAAGACGACGAGACCTTCTCCTACGTGCTTGAGGACATGCTTCGGCGGGACGGCATCAACGCGGAAGTCATCAACATGGGGATTCCAGGCTTCGGAACGGCGGAGGAACTCATCCAATTCCACGCCGTGGCCGAACAGTACAAGCCCGATCTCGTGATTCTGGGCTTCTTCTACAATGACTTTATGAACAACGCAATCTGCGGGCTGTTCACGAACCGGGATGGCGTGTTGACCAGGACCGAGAGCAATTTCATCCCGGGCATCTATATCCGGGATCGGCTCAATGCCGTTCCCGGCTACTCTTTCCTCAGCCAACATTCCCATCTGATGACGCTCGTAAGAAACGTGGTCAGCTACCGGATCATCGAAGGGCTGGAGAAGAAGGTGCGTTTCCACGACTCGCAGAAGCCGCAGGCCGGCGCGCTGAGCGAGAAGTACGCCACCGCGGAGGCTATCGCGCTGACGAAGCTCCTTCTGGAGAAGTACGTACGAGAAGTCACGGAGACCGGCGCCGCCCTGTACATCGTGGACCTGGCGGATAAATCCTGGGTGTCGTCTTTCCCCGCGGACATACAGCATGACGAGAAGACCCGAGTCCTGTCGACATACGACGTGTTCCGACGTTCTCTCGATGAGGGCCATAATCCGTTCTACAAGGTGGACGGCCATCCGGATGAAGACGGCCATCGGGCCATTGCCGCCTGCATCTACGAGAGACTGCAGCGCGAGTGGGAGGCGGGGACCCTGCCTCGCAAGTGAGTGGGAAAGGGGTGTGTGTTCGTGACGTACAATCGCCTCTTGAGGATGCCCGTTCGGCCGTCTCCGGATGTCGGCCGCGACGCGCAGACCGGCGCGCCATCCGGTCCGGGCTCCCGGACGCGCGACTGCATGGCGATGATCGAGCAGTTCTGCCTTCGGGACGATCTGTCCACATACGATCCCTACGACGTGTGGAAGACTCGCGTCGGATTTGCCGCCAAGAGGGCGTACACCCGCAGCAGGCTTCTGGGCACCGCGCCGGCCGCGGCGGTCGCTGCGTACGATACATTTCTAAACAACCGCGTCCGCGCAGGCTATGTCCGGCAGGAGTACCCCGTCGTTCGCGCCTTGGCCGCAATGTGTCTGCTGAATCTCCATCAAATGTGCCCGCAAGGCCACTATCGAGACAAAGCCCGCGAACATCTGGCCTGGCTGACGAACCATCAATCTCCGGGGCACAGCGGCGCCGGGTGGGGACTGGGTTTCCGATACACGTGCGAAGCCACGGTGGTCTACGAGCCGACAGAAGCCTTCTCCACCGTGACGCCCTACATC
>JBDKUU010000858.1:0-14208 GCA_039679525.1 Phycisphaerales bacterium
ACCCTTGTCGCAAATGTTGTGTCGACCTCGGGAGAATCGGTGGGGCAAGCCCCGCCCTACGCCCCCGTCACAAGTATATTTCGCGTTGTTTCATCGCTAATTGGGTCAGCCGCTCGTCGATCATGCAGGCGTAGCTGGCCATGATGTGCGGCGAATCCGACAACCCCAGCGCCGCCTGCACCTTCGCGATCGTCGCGGAGTCGGGTCCTTCGATCTCCACGAACACGCCCAACAAGGGAAGCTCGTCGAGGGCCACTTCGCAACCCTGCAACTGCCACAGCCGGCGCCTCTTGTTGAACGCCAGGGCCTTGACGTAACCCAACTCGCCCAGAAGCAGCTCCAGCGTTTCGGCGTCGCTCACCTCGGTCTCCAGCTCGACCCGCTTCTTATAGTCGTCCTTCTCCTTCGGGCCTTTGTACGCCAGGATGAACCGTTCCCGGCCGTCTTTGCTGTCGGACCGCAGACGCAGGGCCTTGTCCCCATGCGTCATGTCCCGGCCGGCCGTGTCGTAGTAGCGATCGGTCTGGATGGTCTCGCGCAGAAACGTCGCGCCGCAGCGGACGAGACTCTGCTCGACCGCCTCCAGCGAATCCACCTTCAGTTTGGCTTCGATTTCCGAACGCATCGAATCGTCACACCACGATGTTCACCAGTCTGCCTTTGACCACGAGCACTTTCTTGGGAGCCTTGCCGCCCATCGCGGCGACCACTTTTTCGCTGGCCATCGCGACGGCCTTGACCGACTCGTCATCGGCCTCGGCGGCCACCACGATGCGGTCCTTCACTTTGCCGTTGACCTGGACCGCCAGTTCGAGCTGCTTCTCGCGAGCCAGCTCTTCATCGTATTGCGGCCACGGCTCACAGGCCAAGCTGCGATCGTGCCCGAGCCGCGACCACAACTCCTCAGCGACGTGCGGCGAGAACGGCGCCAGGATCAGGACGAACGATTCGACCACCGACTTGGGCCGAACCTCCTGCCGAGCGAGGTGGTTCACGAAAATCATCATCGCGCTGATGGCGGTGTTGAAGCCGAACGACTCGACGTCGCGGCCCACCTTGCGAATGGTCTGGTGCAACAGCCGCAGCGTTTCTTCGTCGGCCTGGGCCTCCCGCACAGCGGGATCAAGCCCGCCCGTTTCCTCGTTGACCACCATTCGCCAGGCCTTCTGAAGGAACCGGTACACGCCCTGGACACCCTGCATGCTCCACGGCTTCATCGCCTCCAGCGGCCCCATGAACATCTCGTACAGCCGCATGGAGTCCGCGCCGTACTCCGCGATCACGGAGTCCGGGTTCACCACGTTGCCGCGGGACTTGCTCATCTTCTGGCCGTCCTCGCCGAGGATCATGCCCTGGTTGATGAGCCGGGTGAACGGTTCGGTCGTGCTGACGTAGCCTCGATCGAACAGGAACTTGTGCCAGAAGCGAGAATAGAGCAGGTGCAGCACGGCGTGCTCGGCCCCGCCGATGTAGAGGTCGACAGGCATCCAGTACCGCTCTTTGGCAGGGTCCCAGCCCTGCTGCGAATTCTTCGGATCGATGTACCGCAGATAGTACCAGCAACTGCCGGCCCATTGCGGCATCGTGTTGGTCTCCCGCTTGGCCGGTCCGCCGCAGCACGGACAGGTGGTGTTGAGCCAGTCGGTCGCCTTCGCCAAAGGCGGCTCGCCCGTCACCGGGGGCGTGTAGTCCGACACTTCGGGAAGCGTCAAAGGCAGCGCCGACTCCGGAAGCGGCACGACGCCGAACTTCTCGCAGTGGACGACCGGGATGGGCTCGCCCCAATATCGCTGCCGGCTGAACAGCCAGTCGCGAAGCTTGTAGTTGATCGCCTTGTTGCCCAGGCCCTTTTCCGCGAGCCACGCCGTGATCCTGGCCTTGGCTTCGGCGGTGGGCAGACCCGTGATGGACACCTCGGGGCCGGTGGAGTTCACGGACGTTCCGTCGTCGATGAAGCCTTTCCAATCCGTCTTCGGGTCCGGCGGCTGAACCACCTGGATCACGGGCAGATTGAACTTCTCGGCGAATTCGTAGTCGCGAGTGTCGTGCGCGGGCACGGCCATGATCGCGCCGGTGCCGTAGCTGGCCAGCACGTAGTACGCGATCCAGATCGGGATCTTGGTTTGGTTCACCGGGTTGATGGCGTGGTTGCCGGTGAAGACGCCGGTCTTTTCTTTCTCCAGCGAGGTGCGTTCGAGCTCGCTCTTGCGTGCGGCCTCCGCGCGATAGGCATGGACGACTTCCCGCTGCGATTCCGACGTGATCTTGCCGACCAGCGGATGCTCGGGCGAGAGCACCATGTACGTAGCGCCGAAGAGCGTATCGGGCCGGGTGGTGAACACGCGGAGCTTTTGACCTTTGACCGGTCCTTCGGCGATCTCGAAGTCGACCTCCGCGCCTTCGCTGCGGCCGATCCAGTTCCGCTGCATCTCCTTGATGGACTCAGACCACGTGACGAGCTTGAGATCATCGAGCAGCCGGTCGGCATAGGCCGTGATGCGGAGCAGCCATTGACGCATCGGCCGGCGCACCACGTTCGTGTGCCCCTTGCGGTCGCACTTGCCGTCTTTGACTTCTTCATTGGCGAGCACCGCCTTGCAGCCCTCGCACCACCAGACAGGCACCCAGTTCTCGTACGCCAGGCGAAGATCCGACACGGTCTTCTGAACGAAGGCCTGCCTCTTCTTGGGATCGCTCCCCGCGGCCTGCGCCGCCTTGTGCCACGACGTCAGGAACGCGCTGCTCTGCCATTCGGCTTTGCGTTTGGGAGTCTCGGACAACGCGTCTTCGAGCAGCGAAATGTCCGCCGCCTTGGCCCACGAGGGATCGTAATAGCTGTTGAAGAGCTTCAGGAAGATCCACTGGGTCCACTTGAAATAGGCCGGGTCGGTGGTGTCCACCTCGCGGTCCCAGTCGTACGAGAAGCCGAGCATCTTGATCTGGCGACGGAAGGTGTTGATGTTCTTCTTGGTCGTGATCGAGGGATGCGTGCCCGTGTCGATCGCGTACTGCTCGGCGGGCAGGCCGAACGCGTCCCAGCCCATCGGGTGCAGGACGTTGAAGCCCTTCATCCGCTTGTACCGCGCGACGATGTCGCTGGCCGTGTAGCCCTCGGGATGACCGACGTGCAGACCCTGGCCGCTCGGATACGGGAACATGTCCAGGACGTAGTACTTCTGCCGGGAGGCGTCGCAGTCCCTGGCTTTGAACGTCTTATTCTCTTCCCAGTGCCTCTGCCACTTCTGCTCGATCGGACCGAAATCGTAAGAGCCCTGCTTTTCACTCATCGCCGTTGGAAACCTCTTTCAAAACCCGTCGCGCCGCGTTGGTTCGCGGAGCGGCCTGCGATCCCATGGCCGGTTCGCCGGACCATCGGGGCATCCAATCCACGTACGCCGAGCCCGCCCGACTGCGCGGTCTGCGGCCGCATGAAAATCGCTACTATACCCGATCCACCGCCGGCCGTGTAGGGAAAGTTCTCGCTCGCCCCTGAAAACGCCGAATGGCGGCATCAAGGCCGTTCTTCGGTCCTGATGCCGCCATCGGATGTCTTGCCTAATTCTATACGAATCGACGAATCGATTCGGTTCGTCCGGCCCGTGCTCAGAGCACGGCGTCGAAGAACTTCGTCAGTTCGACCGCCATCGGGCTGCTGACAATCGTGAAGGAGCCGTCGCACAGATCGCACACGCCAGGACGGGTCGTGCTCGACACGCGAACGAGCGCCTTCTGCGCATCGACGATGGGAACGAGCCATTTGTAGCTGCCCGCGTTGCCGACGTTCCGCGGGTAGACCTCGGTCCACGAGTAGCCGTTGTCGATGGAGAACTCCACGCGGACGGGCTCGGTCACGCTGGTGCTCTGCCACTTGACGTCGACGATGTCGCCCATCGCGAGGGCCTCGCCGCCGTTGGGGGCGGTCACCTTCAGGGATGCCCCGGTGGCTGCCGTGACGGCCGCACGCAGCTTGCCCATGCCCTGGTTGCCCCAGTGGTTCGGCGAGCCGAACGTGCTGAAATCGGCGCCGTCGTCATAGTCGCCGGAGTTGGCGGTGATGGTGGCGTCCGGATCGGCTTCCAGGCGGAAGATCTCGGTCCCGCTGATGCCGCTGGCGGGGCTGATGCCTTCGCCCGCCGGGCCGAACACGACCTGGCCGGCCTTGTCGCGAATCCGCAACTGCCAGTTGTTCGCGCTGACCGGGAACGACGACTTTTCGATGTAGAGGCCGTCGCCGTTGTTGTTGGCCTGCACGTTGATCCACCAGTCGCCGGCGGCGGGATTGTAGCTGATGTCGCTGGGCACGTCCTCGGAAACCGTGATGATCGTCCCGGCCCGAAGGTCCTGCCAGATCGGGTTGGCCGTCAGGGCGAGCGTCTCGTCGAGAATCTTGTTGTCATAGACGTCGAGTTGCCAGCCGCGGATGTCCAGGTGGTCCTTGATCACGACCAGCTCGAACCAGTCGCCGCCGTTGCCCTTGACCCGGCCGAAGTAGCTGTCGGAGGCCCGGCCGCCGTTGTCGTCGGCCGAGGAGACGCCGCCGTTGAGGAAGTCGTTGCTGTCGACGGCGTTGTATTCGTTGAGAATGATGTCCGCCGCCCACGCGTTCGCCGACAGCAAGGCCAGCACGATAAGGACGCTCGTGATCCTGTTGATGCTCATGGTCCACCCTTTCCTTCTCTGAAGAACAAGAAAACAACGCAAGCCGTGTCCGCCGGGTCACGGCCGCTCGTGTACTCACACCTCGATTATACCGCCCGTTACTTGGCCGGCGGCATCGTTTTTTCTGTTGAGGGCGTCGTTCGGGCTATGGGAAGGGACGTCGAACCGACTTCCCACATCCCGTCCGGGCGAACCTGCATCACGTCCGTATCCCGGTAGAAATTCAGCGTGGCGATCGCATAGTCGGTCAGGGCGTCGGCCATCTCGTTGCGGGCATCGTTCAGATGCTGCAAAGCGTCGAGCACCCGCCGGCTGCTGACCCGGCCGTAGTCCATCAGCAGATAATTCTTGCTGACGCGTTCCTGGGCCAGGGCCAAGCCATCCGTCAGAACTCCGAAGCGTTCGGCCGTTTCCAGGAGCTTGCGGTGGGCGTCGCGGACCTCCAGGCGAACCGTGTCGGCCACCTGGTCATAGTCGCGCTGTCGCTGGTTCAGGACAGTCAGGGCGTTGCGATAGGCGACCTGCTCCGGAACGCGATCCAGAGGCAGATCGACCACAGGGCCCGCCGTGACGGCGCCCCTGCCGTGCGAGTTGATATCGACGCTGCCCACCACGTCCAGGCCGGTCCTCAGTGCGTCTTTTGCGACATAGACGCCGCGCTGCGCATCCAGGACCATGTCGGCCTGATTGATCAGATCCAGCCGCCGGGTCAGAGCCGTCTCGACGGCTTCGCTGACCGAGAAATCAGGCTGCGGAATGCCGCCGCTCTGAAGGGCCTCGTACGCGCCTCTATCCAGTTCGAACTCCATCGTGGGCGGAACGCCCAGCGTGATCTTGAACGCGTCGAGGAATCGTTCCGATTCTTTCTGCGCCTGGATCCACCTGTCGCGGGCCCGAAGCACTTCCTGCTTGAGTCGGTCCCACTCCTCGGAGGGAAGTCTTCCGCCATCCACGAGCTTCTCGACCCTGTCGCGCAGCGTCACCAGCGAATTGTGGTAATCCTCCCCGTCCCGAGCCAGTTCCACCTGCTCCAGAGTCTCGTAGTACTGCGTAATCACCGAGACGACGAAGGTCTTGCGGAACCGGTTGAAGGACCGGTTCTGGTACAGGGTGTTGCGTTTGGCCTGGGTCAGGGGCTCCAGGACCACCATCCGGTCGCTGCCCCGCAGCAGAGGCTGGCTCACCGAGGCCCCCAGCACCGAGGCAAAGCCGTGGTCGCCCTGCCCGAGCAGGACGTCGACCCACTGAACGCCGACGCGAGTGCTCACCAGGGCGCCCGAGGCCAGGAGCCTGTTGAACCCGACGTTGGCCTCCGCCTGCACGGCCTCATCGTCGCCGTCGTGGGAATAGAGCAGGCTTCCGCCGCCGAACAACTGTGTCTCATAGCCGTGACGGACGAGACGCTGGTCGAGGGCCGTGGTGAAGAGGAGTTCTTTCTGATTCTGGTACTCGCGGTTGTTGGCCGTGGCGATCGCGACCGCCCGGGACAGGGTCAGCACGCTGGGAATCGGGGCGTATCTGTCGATGCTGACGTCGTTCGGAGAGGGAGCGACGTCGCTGACCCGGTAGTTGGACTTGGAGCCGAACGACGGGTCCCACTGGGCGTCGATGATGTCGTACGCCTGTTTGTCCGCCTCGGCCTTGTAGTTGTGCTGCGGACAGCCGGTCACCAGGGCCACGAAGGCCAGAGACATCGCCAGCAGCGGAATACGTCCCATCGTGTTCATCACCCCAACCATGAATTGACAGATCACAGCCCGCGTATGCCGACGAGCTCACCCGGAATGATAGCCAGCCCCTGGGGAACCTCGATCACCACCGGCCTGCCCCACTGAGGCATGGTCGGACTGCGCCACAGCCGCTGCGGCATCACCTCGATCGTGGGCCCGATGGACAGCACCCGGGACTGCGCGATCTGCGCCGGATACCTCATTTTCACGAGCTCGACGTTCATGTCCCGTTCCAGAAGCCCCACCTGCTGCTCGCTGGCGTAGGCAATGATCTCGGTCGGCTCGGTCTGCGCCACGGCGAGAATGGGATCGCCCGCAGCGATCACCTCTCCGGCCCGGCGGATCGTCTCCTCACCCTGCCTCTTGAGCAGGGCTTCACTGGCCTTCCCGGAAATCGGGATGATCACGCCGTCGATCGGCGACTTGAGCTCCACGGCCGCGCGAGCCTTGAACGTGGCGATCTGTTCCTGCAATCCCCTGATCAGCTCTTCCTGGACTCGGGCCTCCTTACGAATGGCCTCCAGGGCGTCATCGATGGATGTCTGCGGCAGTTCCTGTCGCGCGAACTCGTCGCGTCTGCGCTCGGCCTGGATCTGATCCTCCTGGGCCTGTTTGAGTTGCTCCTGGCACTCGTGGATCTTCTTGGCCGTGCTCTCTCGCTCGACCTGGAGCTTCTCAAGCTCGATGGGCACGATCACCTTCTCCGCCACGAGCTTCTCGTTCGCCTGAATGTCGATGGTCAGACCGTTGAGGAGGATCTCCGCGTCGGCGATCTCCGTCTGCAGTTTCAGCACGTTGAGCTTGGCGGCCTCGGCGTCGACAGCGAACCGCCGCTGGTTGTCCGCATGATTGATCTGGAGGTCCGCGTCGTCCTTGAGCAACTCCTGCTGCGTGGGAATCAGCGAAGCCATCAGCCGGTCGATCTCGGCTGCGGCGGTGGCGATCTGACTCCTCAGTTCCGTCTCGGTCATCCACTCGTCGGCAGGCACCGTGTTGAGGATGGCCAGCGTCTGGCCTGCCTTGACGGGCTGAAACAGATCCACCGGAATGTCGATGATGCGGGCGATGCAGTCGGACGCGACCTGGCGCACCTCGCTCTGGGCGATGCCCACGATCTGGAAACTCTCAGACCGCTGATAGAACAGGTAGCCCACAGCCGCCACAGCGCCCAGCCAAATGGTCATCGGCGCCACGTGACGCAGGTAGGAGCGTTTGACCACGTAATCCTTTTTCTCTCGTTTCTCTGCCATAGATGGTCGCTGTCGCTCAAACCTCGAGCAGCTTCTCCTGCATCGTCAGACTGATGTTCTCCATCCCGTCCACTTTCTCCAGCTCCGAGATGAAATCTTCATTCTTGGTGGTGTTCTTCACCATGATCTGGTAGGCATACTCCGCCGGCCCGCCGAACCCGCTGTCCTGCGCGGAGATCAACGTGAAATTCCCGCAGAACCGCCGCAGGATGCCGGGAACCGGATGATCGGTCCCGATCGGTCCCCGCAGGCTGAACCGCAGGAATCCGTTGTGCGGCTCGTGGGAGCCGAAGTCCGTAAAGAACAGATAAACGGCGATCAAAGAGAGGATCACCGTGCCCAAAATGGCCGTCATGTAGCGGTGCGAGCCGCACGCCATTCCGATCACCAGGGACGCGAAGATGAACACGATGTCCCGCGTGTCCTTGATGACGTTCCGGAAGCGAACGATGGCCAGGGCTCCCATCAACCCCACCGCCGTGATGATGTTGTTGCCGATCACCGTCATCACCATCGCGATGACGACGCTGATCAAGATCAGGGACTGCACGTAGGAGCGGGAATAAGACAACCCGCTGTGCGTGATGTAGTACACCCAGGCGATGACCTGCCCGAGCACGAACGCCAGCAGCAGCGCCAACAAGATCGCCTGCGGGCCGAACGACGTGCCCCCCAGAGGCGTCTCCTCGATCAGTTGCCACCATCTATCCATTCCATACTCTCCTCATGGCCGGTCCGCAAAATCCAAGCCGGCTCGACTGTTCCATCGACGTGGCGAACTTGGAGATCGAGCGGGTCTCCAGGTTGAAGAACCGCACCAGCCGGGTGAGCCACTCCGGGTACACGCCGGTGAACTTGATCTCCAGAACCGCGTAGCCTGTCGTCAGGTCGTTATACTGCCAACCCGTACCACCTAGACGAACAGACGGATCCGCGCTCACTTTATAACATAATTCCCGATCAAAAGTAATTCTCACCCGATTTTCAGATGCGCTCTCGTAGGCCTCCCTCATGTACCGGATCAGAATCATCGGCCCGGCCTGGATCGACGCGACATAGAGCTGAAACTGGCTCAGCGCCTTCTCGTCTGTCGAATACCCCTGAGGCGGCAGCAATTTCCCCTTCAGCAGGGTAGCGACATCCTGATCCATGACCCGGGCCCGGCTCTTCATGATCACGCGGTTGATCCGCCGCTTGATCTCGAAGAACCGCGGATACTCCGGCTCGTCGGTATAGCTTCGGATTCGCAGTTTGAACCGGTTCTTCTGGCCCTGCTGGCTCTCCCGGCACAACTGCAAATCCTGCGAATCCAGATACAGACTGACAATCGGATAGCTCCCGCCCCGATGCAGTTTCGAGTACTTGTCGTACTCGAGAAACGGACGGATGTAGCTGGTAAGCTGGGCGGCCTCGATCTCCGTGATGAGATATTTCATCTCATAGCGACAGGCGAGCATGCCGTCGACGGCGACCTTCTTGACCGGCGCAGAACGCGGCTTGGGCCCGGCCTTCAGCTCCGCGCCCCCGCTGACTGCCGGCGCGGCCGATTGGCCCTGAGTCGCCACCGCCTGTTGCACGGAACCGGTCCGCGCAATAAGGTCCGATACTTCCGACCTTGTGTCAGTCCTGCTATCCACCTTGCCTTGTTTCCTTCTGCAAACCTCCGGAGAGGCTGGACGACCCCAGAGGCAGGTGTTTCCGCCGACACCTCGTTCCGCACTGGTGGTCAGGGTTCGGCTGCAACCCAAATCCCTTGTCTATCTTAACATAAACACGGGCCCTCAGTCAAGCAATCTGTTAGACGGGAGTTAGGGAAAACGCCAGGGGTCCCGTCCCGGCGTCCACACCCGGGGCTCGGACCCGTCCCAGTCAGTTCCCTCCGGCCGCCAGAGGCCCCGCATTCGTCGCCAGAGGCGTCGGAACCGAGGAAACCTGCATCAGACCCGTGCCGTCCGGGTACCGGCCGCAAGATTGATCCGCCGCGAGACCCTCAATTGTCGTCGAATCCAGGAGGACGTGGCCTTTCTCGAGCGTGTCAAACAGCCAGATCGTCTCCCCATGGGCCGAGAGCCGAAAGTCGGCGTGCAAGCCGGGCGTGTCCTCGCCGTCCTCGTCGGCCCAGACCAGCAGGTATTCGCCCGGACCCAGCGTGGTCCCCTCGGGGAACTCCCACTTGAGCGGATTATCCGGACTATCGCTCAGGTACATGCCGGCCAGATCGGCGGTTTGGTCGCCGATGTTCTTCAGCTCGATCCAATCGTCGTACTCGCCCTGGGGGTCCGCGACCGCCGCGACGTTCTTTGCCATCACTTCGTTGATGACGATCCCGGAATAGGCAGCGTGAGGATAGGTCACAAGGTAGCTGTACACATCGTGCTCGGCCCCCTGCGGGCTGTAGGCCACGGTGCCCGCGAAGTCGGCCGCCGTCGCCTGGACGTAGTAGCGAAGCACCGTCCCGGCGGGGTAATCGCCCAACGCCAGGGCGAACACCCGCTCCGATACGCCGTCTTGGGTCTGCAAGCCCTGGTCGACCATTGCCGTTGGCGAAAACAGGGCGAACGGACCCGGGGCGACGAACAGCTCGACGCCGGAGACCGCAACCGTGTCGCCCAGCCGGGCGGTGATGACCACGCTCTGCCCGGCCTCGGTCTCGGTCACAGTCCGATCGACCGAATTGACGATCGGCGGTTCTCGATTGACCTCGCTGTTCGCCAGCAGCGAGGTGCGACGGCTCTTGACGAAATTCTTGAGGGTCGTCACGCCGCTCTGGAATGCCTGGGTGGTGTAGAGTTTCTTCGTGTCCGCTATGACCTCGGGCTCGATCAGGCCTCGATAGGCGTCGATCCTGGCGTCGAGCAGGTCTTCGGTGAAGTAGCTGTTCAGGATCGTGCGGACGTGGGCGAGATACCTCTGGCGGTACTTGGGAATCGACATGAGCCGACACATGACCGGCACCGACGAGTCGTCGGCCCGGTAGAACACGGACCAGCCGGCCGTTCCCATCGACTCGTTGCCGTCGTACTGCATCAGATGGATGCGTCCGGTCTCGGGCTCGTAGTACAAGCCGTAGTCGCTGCCGCGTTTGTTGACATAGCCGTCGTCGTCCTCGAAGATGATCTCGAACGCGCAGAGCCACAGGGCCCCGTCCACGTTCAATACGGACTCTACCTTGTCCGGAAGCTGGGCCAGCGGCGTATTGTTCAGGACGTCGCACGTGTGGATCAGACTGGCCCAGGGGTCCGCCTGGTGGGTGCTCTTGAGCTCGTAGGCCTGCTGATACGTCACCGTGCTCGTGCCCTGCCAGGTCAGGGCCGCGACGCCCGCCGTCACCCCGCCGCCGCCCTCGGCCATGCCGATGTCTCCGCCGGTTCGCCGGATAGGGGTCACACCGCCGCCGCCGCCGCCCGGCATGCCTGCGCCTCCCGCGGCTCCCATGCCGTCCCCACGCCACTGCGTCCCCTCGTTGCTCGGGAACCAGTCCCGCAGAAATTGGGCGTTGAGCTGCTGCACGTTGGCGTAGACGCCCCAGTTCTCGCCGTTGATCACCAGCCGCACGAAATTGGCCTTGGCGCTGGGGGCCTGCTCGCGGCAGGTGTTCGAATAGAGCACCTCCCGCATGAAGGTCGCATCGTTGTTGCAGTTCAGCAGGTTGAGCGTCTTGTACCCCATCAGACGCTGTTCCGGGAGGGTGTAATCGATGGAGATGTTGAACGACTTCTTTTGGGAGTTCTGGACCATCTGATAGGACGTGTTTCCCCGAAAACGCACGCCCACCCCCTCGTAGACCACGCCCTCGACAGTCAGCGTGGCCGCCAGATCGGTCTTGCTCTGATAATTGCTAGTCAAAAGGGTGTACCAGTTCGATTGCGAAAACCGCAATTCCAGAACCGGCATCGCGCCTTCGTCATACAGATCCGCCCCCCAGGCCGCACACACTCCCCACAACACTGCCCCTACGGACAGCGCAACCAGCGCCTTCGTCGTCATCGGTATACCTCCTCATGGCGTTGCCGCCACAGTTCACACAGTAGGTGCGAGAAGGCACTGGATGGTTACAAAAAACCCGCTGACTCGGAGGTCATTCGCCTTGCGTTCGCGACAGGAAAAATCCGAGAGCCTTGGCGTGCCAGCGGAAATCGCCCGCGGTCAGGGTCACGGTTCGCCACCTGCGACTGCGGCTCCTCATGCACCGGGCGTAATCTTCCAGCCGAAGGCAGAAGAACACGTACCGATTTCGACCGAGCATCAGCGTCTCGTGACCGTCAAAATCCACGTCAGACAGGACGATTCGATATGCAAAGACGAAGACCGCCTCGTGATCCGATCCCAGAGCCTTTTGCCACGTCTGGAGGCTCTTCACGTCGTCGCGGGTGACCCAGCACTCCAGGCCGGCCAGGCCCGCCAGCGTCGCGCCGGAGAAGGTACGTCCTTTGACCTCGACGATGATCTTCCGGCCGGACGCCGGGCGAAGCAGAAAATCGAAGTTCTTGACAGAGCCCTCGGAGGGCCCCAGCCGATGCTGCTCCTCGCAGTGGACGTACAGAATGTGGTGATCGATCAGCCAATTCTCGAACGCCCGCTCGTAGTGGTTGAGAGAGAAGTCTCGCATCCTTCTCGCGCCTCGTCTCCGAGCCGACGGTCAACAGCCGATAGACGCCCGAGCCCGGCTCAGGAACTCAACTGAGCCAGGAATTGCTCCACGTCCACCGTCTCCTGCGAGCCGCCGGCCATGTCTTTGACGACAACCTGCCGATGGTCCCTATACTCCTGGCCCACGATCACGCACTTGCCGGCGTTCTGCCCCGCGGCCTCCTTGAGCTGTTTGGAGAGCCCGCCCTGCTTGTAGCTGAAGTTGGCCGAGTGCCCCTTGGAGCGAATCCGGGCCGTGACCTCGTACATGGCGTCCGTGAACTGCGGGTCCGCGAGGGCCACGAAGAACTCCAGGCTCCGCTTGGGGATCTGGGTATCGAGCAGGCCCCTCTGTTCCAGCAGAATCTCCAGGACGCAGTCGCCCATTCCCATGCCTGTGGCCGCGATGGCCGGGCCGCCGAAGTCCCGCAGCAGGTTGTCGTAGCGACCGCCGCCGCAGATGGCCCGCAGCTCGCCCGCGATGTCGTGCACTTCGAACACGATGCCCGTGTAGTACGCCAGGCCCCGCACGATGCTGGGGTCAAAGCCGCAGAACTCCGCCACGCCCATGGCCTTGAGCACTGCCAGAACGCCCCGCATCTCATCGACGGCCTTGGTCAAGGCCTCGTTGGGTTCGATGATCGCCGCGACCCCCTCGACGGAGTCCAGGGCCATGAACTGGTGAATCTTCCCGGCCTGGTCTTTGTCGGGCACCTGCTTGGCCAGCATTTCCTCGAACGCCTCAGGCGGCAGCTTGGCCTTCTTGTCCAGGACCGCATAGATCGGCTCCAACTGCTCCGCGGGAATCCCGATCGCCGTCAGCACCGCCGCCAGCAGCCTTCGACTGGAGATCTTGGCCCGGATGTCCGTGGCGGTCAGGCCGACCGACCGGAGGTAATCCAGGGTCGTGAAGATGATCTCGGCGTCCGCGTCGGCCCGGTCCTCGCCGATGATATCGACGTTCCACTGGAAGAACTCGCGAAGCCGACCCTTCTGCGGCCGCTCCGCCCGGCACAGGCGAGGCGCCGCGAACCACTTGATCGGTCGGGGCAGCGAATTGATCTGCTGATTCACCATGCGGGCCAGGGTCGGCGTGATCTCAGGCCGAATCGCCAGGTCCCGCCCGCCGCGGTCCTGGAGGGAGAAGAGCTGCTCGACGATCTCGTCGCCGCTCTTGATCTGGTACATCTGGAGGTGCTCGAAGATCGGGCCGTCGTACTCCTCGAACCCGTTCCGCTGAGAGACCTTCTTCCAGCCGTCGATGATCCAGTTGCGCCGGGCCATCTGGTCCGGTTAGAAATGCCTTGTCCCTTTGACCGGGGGTATCTTCATGACTTGCGTCCCTTTGAATTGCGGATCTTCTGCTTCTCTATGGCGTTGTTGTCGAACTTCACGCGAATGTACTCTTCCATCTCCCGGTCGCTGGTGAAATGGAGCTCGTAGTCGTAGTCGCCGTCGATGAAGTCACAGTCGGCGTGCTTGTACTTGCGGCAGATCGTCGGCCGGCGGTCGTAGATGAGGCACCTGTGGCTCTTCTCCGCCAGATGCCGGCACTTGTTCTTGACGCTCAGGTACCAGTCGCCCTTCTCGACGAAGACGGAAATATCCTCGTGGCACAGATACCACCGGATGTCGTCGTAGTCCTCGCGTGTCTCCGGCGTGTCCAGCGGCAACGCGAAATACCGGCAGCACATCCCGGTGCACTTCTCACATTGGCTCTTTTCGGTCATCCGTATCCTCAGAACAGGGGCCGGCAACCACGCCCGGCCGCAAACACCAGACTATATGCCGCGGGCCCCCCTCCGTCAAGGCAGGCGCGCACTCCGGGGTGCACGACCGTTTCTGCGACGGAGCCTCGGCCGGATGGGACTCCCCCCCCCCTCCCGCAACGTCGGCAAGGCGACAGCGGGTACGCCGACCATCTTAATCCACTGAGTGGG
>JBDKUU010000859.1:0-1902 GCA_039679525.1 Phycisphaerales bacterium
GTCAGTGCCGTGGTGCGATTTACGTGGCGCAATCCCCGCACCGCGCAGCGTGAGCGCGGAATTTTCAAGGTGCTCAAGCCCCATATTCCAGGGTGTTTTGCCGAGGATCGCCTATTGCATCATTCGACGACAGTCAACATCCGTGGTGAGAGCTATCGACTAAAGGATCGGCGGCGTGCCGGCCTGCTCGCCAGGTCGGAGGAGGAAGGACGGGCGTCGCCCGCCGACTTTGCTGTAGCCTCGGCCTCCGCTACGCCCGAGGCTACAGCAAAGCATGGGTGAGGTGTGGGTGGGGACCTTTCAACCGGCGAAATGGGGAAATTTCATCCGGCGTTGACAGCCCGCCTTCCGCGAGCATCCAACCGGCCCCTTGGACGACGCGGAGGCGACATGCGAGGACGATTGAGTAGCGGCGTGTAACAGGTCTCGCGCTCTACCGTGGCAAAACCGTGACAAAACCCAGGATGTTGAACGTTCTTGGCTTGGCTTCGAGCAAGAAGCAGATTCCCCGAGGGCCGTCATGCGCCCAAGGCAGGTGACTGTAGCCGAGTCGGGGGCGGGCCTGTATGCTATAGTGTTGTGTGAAACGGGCTTGAACACCAAATGGACGCCATTGTGGGCACCAAGGGCGGGCGACATGGTCAGATTCTCCAGCCCGGCGTGGTGTCTATTTTGGTGTCCGTTTTCGGGTCAAAACGGGTAGAATTGGGAGAGTCCAGAGACTTTGGAGATCCGCCACGGAATCGACGAAGCCGTCTGGAATCAGCTAAATAGCTGAAAAGTCAGGGCTGCGGGAGTAATTCAGTGGTAGAATGCCAGCTTCCCAAGCTGGACGTCGCGGGTTCGAGTCCCGTCTCCCGCTCCAAACAAAGGACTTACGGGTACCTCAAAAAGCTGCATTCCGTTGCATTCCATTAACGCGATTCTCAGGAAGCTTTCTTTCGCGGCATCCGAATCACTTTGGCCTTGCCCAGCACCGCACCCTCCAACTTCTTGGCAGCCAAGGCCCGGTCCTCCACCGACGTCTTTGTGTACTCGTTGATCGCCACCCCGACGCCATGCCCGCGCTGATCGGCCGTCACCTTCGGGTCGAGCTTCAGCCGATGGCCGATCGAGGCGTTGGTCGCGCGCATCACCTGGAAGTCCACCCACTCCAGATTGTGCGGCTTGAGCTTCGGCCGGATGTGATCCTCCAGGAGCGAGTCCCGCCATTTTGGCTGCCCGGTCTCTCCGGCGAAGATGTACGAGTCGGGGCTGGTCTCCACCGCCGAATCCAGCCACTCCTTGAGCAGCGCGGCTGTCTTCGGCGGCACGGCCACCAAGCGCGTCCCCCGGTGCGACTTCGGATTGTCGATGTCGCCGCGGTACACCCGCTGCTCGACCTGCACCTTCTTCCCGTTCGCCGACACATGACGCCGCTGCAGCGCGAGGATCTCTCCAGGCCTGAAGCCGGCGAAGATCGCCATGTGCATGATAACCCGCTCGCGGAACTCGACAGCGCCGAGAGCCACGGCGACCTCTGTGTCCGTCATGGCCCTGGTCTCGCCCCGCTTCGCGTTCTTCGGCGTGTACAGCGATGCGGTCGGATTCACAGTGATCAACTTCTCCGCTATGGCCATCTCGAAGATCGAGGAGAGATCCCAGCGTAGATGGTCCACCGTCGAGAACGAGAGGCCCGCATCGGCCTTCTGCTGCAGGAACGCTTGGAGCGAGTTGAGCGTGTAGCCTTCGACCGCCGCCGGCCCCAGCCCCTTCACGACGTGGTGTTGGATCCGGTTCTCCGAGGTACCCTTCGTGGAGGCCTTCCACTTCTTCCGCTGGAATGGAAGGTAGACCTGGTCGATGAACTCGGACAGGAGCACGGGGCGTGTGCCGTCCGGCTCCGGGTCCTCGCAGCCGTTG
>JBDKUU010000860.1:0-5463 GCA_039679525.1 Phycisphaerales bacterium
TGTACGCTCACATAGGTGGGCCCTGCGCCGCGGGAACGAACGGTGTTGAGCAGCTTCAGTTGCCCGCTGATGCGGTCGATCGCGAAGACGCTGACCGTGCCTTCCTTGTTTTCGCCCACGCGGTCGGTCTCGTTGGAGGAATACAGCCGGGTCCCGGCGGCGTTCAAAGCCAGGCAGCTCGGGCTTGTCCCCGCCTCGAAGACGCCGCAGGGCGTCATCGCCCCCGTGACGCGATCCACTTGAAACAGGTGAATGCCGCGTCCGTTCCCGGGAGGCAAGTCGACCTGCGTCGGCAGCACGTCACGAAGCGGCGAACTGAATGTCCCCACGTAGGCCATCAGCGGCTTCTCGGCTTCCGTCGCCGGAGCCGCGAGTGAATTCGTGATCAACATCACGCCGCCCGCGAGCGTGGAGGTCTTGAGGAACGAACGTCTGGAAACGACCGGTAGAATCAAATCAGCCATGAGGGCGATTATACCTCGCTCGCACAAAAGAGAAAGGTCCAGCCAAAGAAGCGTGCTGATGACGATTCCCTGGCTGGACCTTTTCGAAACCGCATTTTGCGGATCGTGTCGTCGGTCACAGGCCGATCAAATGAACTCTGTCATTCCCGGCATGGCGAGGGGCTTGATCGGCAAGCTCATATTCCACGTCAGGTTGTCCGGGACGAGTTTTTCCTGCGAATTCATCGCCTGGTCCCACGTGATCTCTTTTCCGGTGTAGGCCGCCGTGCGTCCCATGAGGGCCATCAGCGTGCTGTGAGCCATCCAGACGCCGTCGTTGATGGGCTGGCCCTTGCGAATCGAGGCGAACAGCTCATCGTGCTCGACCTGGTACATGTCGGGCTTGGGGCCGTTGGGGCCGCCGGGGTTGGTGTATCGCCAGTTCTCCTTGCCCGTGATGGTGGGCTCGTTCCAGCCCTTGATCGTGCCCACGCCGTCGCTGCCCATGATGAAGTCGGAGTTGTCGCTGTAGCAGTTGTTGATCTGACGCTGGGCCATGAAGGCGCGAACGCCGTCCGGGAACTCGTAGAAGACGTCGATGTGGTCGAAGATGTTGCCTTCGTTGTTGGGGAACTGACGGCCGCCGGTGCCCACGGCCTTGATTGGCAGGACCCCGTTCATCGCCCAGGCGATCTTGTCGATGCTGTGACAGGCCTGTTCCACCAGACCGTCGCCGGACAGCCAGACGAAGTTGTACCAGTTGGCCACCTGCCACTCCACGTCGCTCATGCCGGCGGGGCGACTGCTGGCCGGGGGCATAGGCTTCACAGGCGAGGTCAGATACGTCGCGTAGACCGCGCGGACTTTGCCGATTGCGCCCTGATGAATCTTCTCATAGAAGGCGCGTCGAGCCGGATGGTATCGCCAGCAGAAACCGGCCACGAGGGCCAGGTTCTTTTCCTTGGCCTTGGCGGCGGACTCCAGGACGCTGCGCACGCCGGGGGCGTCGGTGGCCATGGGCTTCTCACAGAAAACGTGCTTGCCCGCCTCGACGGCGGCTCGCAGATGCTGCGGCCGGAATCCCGGAGGCGTGGCCAGGAGCACGACGTCCACGCCGCTGTCGATCACTTTCTGGTAGGCGTCCAGACCCACGAAGCACGCGTTGTCGGGGACCTGCACGCGTTTGCCGAAGCTCTCCTCGGCCGCGAGGCTCTGACGGCTGCTCTTGACTCGCGTCTCAAAGGCGTCGCCCATGGCGGTCAGGACCACGTCCGGGCCGGTGGACAGGGCCTGTGCGGCTGCGCCGGTGCCACGCCCGCCGCAGCCGACGAGCCCGATTTTGAGTGTTCGGCTCGACGACGCGGCCGCGGAGGCGCTGCTAGTCAAGATCATAGGACTCGCAAAGGCGCTGCCCAGAGCGGCGGCACTGGAGACTTTGAGGAATTCTCGACGGGAGGACGTCACGACTGATTGTGATTTTTTATTTTCCATAGGGACATTTATACCCCCCGGCAAAATGCGGATCAAGAGGAAAAAGCGGCAGGAATTCCGATCGCCGTTTGGTCGTGCAGGGGGGGATCGGCTCGGCCTGAACTGCAGGAACAGGCGACGCCTATTCCTGGCCGGACCGCACGACCCGCGTCCGGCGAATCAGCTCGCCGGCGACCACGACGATGCCGATCTGATCGTCACCGACGAAGTCCTGCGGGTGTGCCGGGACTACGACGCCAGGATCTTGGATGCTCTCCAGTTGGAATCGGCAGACGCGGTTCTCACAATGCTCGGTCGGTCGAAGGCTTCGGCCGGCAGGAGTGCCTAGGCCGGCTCGTCGGTCGCCTGCGGAGCGTGAACGCGGTGCAGGTACGCGCTGGCGATCTCGTGCCGCCGGACCATGCCGATGACTCTCCGATGTGTGAGATCGTTGACGACCGGCAGCGCGGGTAGATCGTTCTCTACGAACAACTCCAAGGCTCGATCGAGCATGTCGTCCGTAGTCAGCGGTCGAACGTCCATTCGCATGAGGTCCTCGGCGACGGCGAAAGACTTCATGGCCGGCTCGTTCAACGCCATGTGCGTCTCCTCGAGGCTGATCACGCCTCGGAGCGTGTCGCGGGCGTCCACGACGGGCAGGATCGCATAAGGATCTGCGTCGAGATGTTCGATGATCGCATTCAGCGAGTCCCCCGGATGCAGGGTCGCCACGGTTTGGCGGGCCGGCAGGAACTCGCTGACTCGGACGCCCGCCAGGACTTCGCGGATGTAGCTGCCCTGGTGCGCCGGCGATCGGGATCGACCTTCCACCTGCGATGAGTAGATCGACTGCTCGTCGGAGAGAACGTAGGAGAGGGTGCAAACCCAAAGGGAGGGCAGCAGCAGACTGTACCCGCCCGTCATTTCGCTGACGATCACCAGCGTGGAGAACGGCGTCTTGGCGGCTGCGGAGAAGAAGCCCGCCATCCCCACAATGACGAAGCTGGCGGGATGTGGCACGATGCTTGGCCAGAGGCCGTGCAGCAGGATGCCCATGGCCCCGCCGGCGCAGCCACCGATCACCATGGACGGGCCGAACACGCCGCCGGAGCCGCCGCTGCTGATGGTCAGGCTGGTTGTGAGAATCTTGCCGAAGGCGATCGCCAGGAGCAGAAGGACCGCTGCGTTGGCGTCGAGCGTCATGGCCTGCTGAATGGCGGAGTACCCGAAAGCCAGGACGGCGAGCACTTCCTGCCGGCGGCCGAAGACGAAGTACAACGACAGGCCCACGAGTCCCGTCAAGAAGGCGCCGATCGCGGGTCGGAAGCGGCGGTCGATGGGGAGGCGGCTGAAGAGTCGTTTGCAGCCGGAGAACGACCGCGTGTACAGCATCGCGAGCAGTGCCATGAAGACGGCCAGGAGCAGATACGCCGCCAATTCCAGGGGACCGCCGAACGTCAGGACCGGTATGACGAACAGCGGCGTCCAGCCGGTGAACGCGCCGAAGATGCAGTACGAGATGACGCTGGCAAGGCCGGCGGGAATGATGACCTCCGACTCGAACTCGGGAGAACGATAGAGCACTTCGGCCGCGAAGATCGTTCCGGCCAATGGGGCGCGGAACACCGCCGCGATGCCGGCCCCCATGCCTGCCGCCATCAGGACCCGCCGTTCGGCCGGACGAAGTCGAAGGACTTGGCCGAGCAGCGAGCCGAAGCCGGCGCCGATCTGCGCGATGGGGCCTTCCCGCCCGCCGGACCCGCCGGTGCCGAGCGTGATTGCGCTGCTGACGATCTTGACCAGCGGCACGCGAGGTCGGATCATTCCCTGCTTATTGTGGTAGGCTGAGATGACGGCGTCGGTGCCGTGCCCTTCCGCCTCCGGAGCCAGGGTGAAGACCAGCAGACCGCTGAGAATTCCGCCCAGAGTTGGAATGAGCAGCAGCAGCCACGGGTGGAACGGATGCTCCACGGCGGCCAACCAGGAGAAGGAGGGTTCTCCGCCCGGATGAGGACTCGGGTAGTAGCCCGCCCAGACCCCCAGCGCATAGTGCTCGACCACTCGCGTGGCGATGTAGAACCCGAAGCCACCCAGCCCCGCGACGATGCCCACCAGGGCCGCGAACCCCAGGAGTCGTACGTGGCGGCGGATGCGAGGGCTTCCCAGTTTCAGGAATTCCGGAAACCACGTGGACCCGCGGCTTCCGGACGTTGGTTCCAATTCAGCCATTTCAGTTCATCCTGCCCAAGTCAACCAAACAATTGAACCTACTGGCCGGAGGGGAACATGTCAAACAGGAATCCTGCAACGCCGTCATTCCTCGGCGCCCGATGGTTCAGATAGGTTGTTCGGACGGAGGGATCACGCAGGCGTGACCTGGGCCAGGTTGCGAATGCCGAGACTGTCTTCGATGGCCGTGACCTGTGCGAGCGTCTTCTCGAACCCGTCTTCCCCGAACAATTCGTGCTCTCTCTTCTCGAACTGTTCGCCCAGATCGACATATCGCTGATGGGGAACCGTCGACTGAAACGCCCGGAAGGCGACGGAGTTCTCCCGCGAGATGTGGGGGATGTACATGCGATAGAAGGACCGCAAAGCTTGCGCCGTCTGCTGAGGCTGGGCGAGGGTTTCTCCTTTTGTCATGTCCAGGAGCGACGTGGTGATCTTGCGGCCGGCGTCATGCTGTCTTTTCAACTCCCGGGCCAGATCGGCATTTTCACTGGTCTTTTCGAGCACCGGGAAGATATGGTCTTCTTCGAGCTTCTCGTGATAGTCTTCCCCGAACCGGCGGAAGATGCCGGCAGCCTCGGCCAGCGGCTTGACCGGCGCTTGTTCGCCGGCGTCGATTCGCCGGATCGTCTCTGCGTAGATCAACAGCAGCCGTTCGAGTACCCCATGCTCGAACATCAAGTCCTCCGCCGGTGTGACGGGATGTTCTTTCTCGTCCTTCTTCTCCTTTGCAGAGTCCTTGCCCAGGCATAACCTCGGCGAGCCCAGAAGGACCGAGGCAATCCCTGCGGTTCCCGCGGCAGCCACCAAAACGCGTCGATTCAATCGATCCATATTCATCATCGTCTTCTCCATGCGCACATTTCCTGTATATTCCTGCATGACACCACGATCACGGCATCCCGGGACTCTCTGCGATGCGGAAATCACTGCATTTGCGGATCGAAATGTCGCAAGCCGCTTCGGCGCGTTTCACGTCGGACGCACAAGGAGAAAAGCTCCCTGTTTTGCAGGTGATTGCTCATGGGGTCCGGCCGCCTTCGGCAGTACATATTGCCTGTTGTCACGGTTGCGTGCTGCACGCCGGCACGTCTCCAGGGAATTCATACTCGTCGTCAGCGGAGGCATATACGCGCAGCCGACCGGGCCGGAGGCTGGACGGACGGAGTGAAGCTGGAGTCGGAGAAAGAAGGACAGTGAAGCCCATAGACAGACGAACGTTCCTCCACTGGATCGCCGGCGCGAGCGTCGCGCATGCAGGCATGACCGTCGAGAGGCATCCGGAGCGATGGGTCTCGGAAGCCAGGGAAAGGCCGGGGAA
>JBDKUU010000861.1:0-8668 GCA_039679525.1 Phycisphaerales bacterium
CAACTCCAGTTCGAACACGTGGAGCGGAGTCACGTAAGCGGGGTCGTCATAGATCCTGCTCTGGAGGATCTGACCCCAAAGGAGATGGTCGGAGACGGCCGCCTTCGCTTTTCCACACAGACCGGGAACGAGGAGCGACAACGCCGTGAAAGCAAGCCGCAAGATCAACCGTTTCTTCACGCCGCCCGCCGTATCCATGTGTCGATCCTCCTTGCGGAGTCAAAAGCTCGGCTACCGGCCCAAACACGGGCTCGGAGTCTCTTCACCCCCCATAAGGCACATCGCGGCGTGCGAGTAACGCGATCTCGACGGATTTCTGCAAGACGGACAATCCCCCGCTCTCGCGTCTCCTGCGTTTCCTCCAAAAAGAGACTGCGGACTGGAGATCGGCGTCGCGACTCGACGTCCGGATCCCCAATCCGCAGTTCAATGACGCATCGATCGGATCGGGCGACTCTAGAGCCCGTATGCGTAGAACGCGACCCCTTCGTAGGTGTAGACGTCCGGGTGCTCGCGAATCATTTTGTCCCGCTCACCCACGTCCATCGTGTAGAAGTGGCCGTTGTCCGTGACGTTCCAGAACCGGTACACCGCCAGGCATTCGGCGGGCTGAGCCCCGTCCGGATAAGCATAGAAGGCCACGCCCTCGAACGTCCAGTACTGCGGGAAGTCCTTGATCAGAATGTCCTTCTCGGCTTCACTGATCGTGTAGAAGTGCGACCCGCCGACGGGGGACCAGAAACGGTATACGGGCAGGAGCCCCTTCTGGAAGGCGGAAGTGGCCGCTTTGTAGACAGGTCCTTCGTATGTCCAGACGTCCGCGTGCTCGTTGATGAGTATGTCCCGCTCGACTACGTCGAGGGTGTAGAAGTGCTGGCCCGTGACGGGCGACCAGAAGCGGTATACGTCGGCGATCGCGTTGTTCGACGGCTGGGACAGCGTTCCCTCATCGACAAGGAAATTGTCCAACCAGGCGTCGCCCGAGACGATCTCCAGACCGCTGCTCCCGCCGCCGAGGAACACGGTGACCGGCGCGCCCTGCCAGGTGGCCCCGAGCACATCGGCGATCACCGCCCAGGCGTTCTTTTCGCCATAGCCCAGCGTGCTGAGGTACAGTTCGTCCCTGGCCGCACTGTACGAGACATACAGCGTGCCGTCGTCCAGCCGCCGGCCGCTGAAGTCCATCTGCATATCCTCGCTGCCGACCGACTCGTACCAGACGTAGGGGTACTGACGATCGCATCCGACGCCGAGCTGAATGTGCCGCCGGGACAGGTCGTTCGCGTCGGGCGAAACGCCGACGAAGATCTGCCCGTCCGTATCGCTGACCAGGCTGTAATGATAGTCCACCTTGAAGGAGAAATCGCTCTTCGGGTCGATCTGCCAACCGTTGCCTGCGCAGTAGGCACAGATCCCTTGGGCCTTGGTGGTCGCCAGGAATTCCAGACGACCGTTGGCCTCCTCCAGCCAGCAGCTCAACAGCTCATCGCCACAGAGGGTCCAGGAAGTGTCCAGGCGGTTGTCGTTGAAATCATCCGCGGTCTTCGTCGGCTCGGCCGGCTCATTGGGTTCGTTTGGCTCGTTCGGCTCGGTGGGATCTGTCGGATCCGTCGGATCTGTTGGATCTGCCGGGTCGACTTTTCCCGTCAATGCCAGGCTGAAGTAGAGGCCGCAGGCCAGCGACGCGTAATCGTTGCCCGAGGGCGGCATGGCCTGTCCCCAGTTCGGATGGCCGGAGTCGTCAACGCCCGCGCCCCATCCGACGATGGAACCATCTCGCTTGAGGGCCAGACAGTGGAGATAGCCGGCCGCCAGACCGGTGTAGTCCGCCCCCGCCGGGACAACGTCGAAATCGTAGCCATACGGATCATCGCCCCACCAGACGATGGAGCCATCATCCCTGAGAGCTATCGAGAGACTGCCGCCGGCGGCGATCACGGTGAACGTGCCGGAGGTCGGAGTCCCGTCGGTTGCAGCCCAGTAGCCCCAGGCAACGAGCGAGCCGTCGGACCGCAGGGCTACGGCGTGGTCGTCACCGGCCGCCACGGCCTTGAAGCCGGCGCCCGCCGGGGCGTCGGAGACCTGTCCCCAACGGTTGTTGCCCCAGGCGACGATCGAACCGTCCGCCTTCAAGGCCACGGCGAACAGCTCGCCGCCATCGACGGCGACGAAGTCTCTGCCCTCCGGAACGCCGGAGATCTGTCGTTGACCGTTGTAGCCCCAGGCCGCGATCGTCCCGTCGGTGCGAACCGCCAGGCTGAAGTCGGCGCCCGCGCCGATCGCCTTGTAGGTCCCCGCGGGGACATTGCACTCGCCGTCGTCGTTCTGGCCCCAGGCGACGATCGTGCCGTCGGATTTCAAGGCCAGCCCATGCGCGTCGCCGGCGGCGATCGCAACGTAGTCGTTCCCGGCCGGCACATTGGTCACCTGGCCGTCACGATCCAGGCCCCAGGCCCTCAGTTCCCCCGCGTGCGACACGCCGATCGCACAAACGCCCACCCAAGCCGCCACCAGCAGCACGTTCCGAATTGTCGGCCATCTCATTGGTGATCCTCCTCACTCCGTTGCAATGTACTCCTCCCCGGTTATTGCCGCGCGTACGTTTTGCGCAGCGAAAACACTTGCGATCTGTCGCCGCCGGGAAGACACCGCTGGCGCCAGCGCAAGCCCAACTCGCGTGACCATCCTTCGCAGGACTGGGTTCCATCCCCCAACACGGCCGCCCGATCGGATTTCCGACCGCACGAACCGCTTTTGACATAGACAACGACGGCTCCGTGACAGGAGCCACCATCCAACCTTCAGGCAGATATCGCGTCTATCAACACTTTTCGATTGTGATTATAGCACCTGGCCCGGACCGATGCAAGCGCATTTGCCGCCGCACCCACTGAGGGACGATCTATCGGCTGAGCACCTGGCCATCCGCGAGGAGCCTGTCCCGCAGGTTCCGGTAATTCACTTTCTGCACGGGGCAGTCCGCGTCGATCGCGAACACGGCGGCCGTCGCGGCGCTCTGGCCCAGGATCATGAACACCGGCTCCATGCGGATCGAGCCGTACGCGATGTGCGACGACGAGATGCACACGGGCACGACGAGGTTCGTGCACTCCTGCTGCCGGGGCGTCAGGGAACCGAATGCGATCTGGTAGGCCTTCGGCGGCGAGACGCCCACGTCGCCTTCATTCTGCACGAATCCGTCGCTCGTGACATACCGCTGGGCGTTGTGCGAGTCCATCACGTAGGAGCCCATGCCGACCGGCTCCGGCGTCTGTCGCCGGACCAGGCAGTCGTTCTCCGTCATCACGTAACGGCCGATCATGCGGCGAGCCTCGCGAACGTAGATCTGGTACGGCCAGCCGCCGTTGTCCGCGAATTCATCCGCGGCCAGACCCCACCGGCTCATCGGCTCGCGAACATCGGAAGGCACGCGAGGATCGTTCGCCAGGAAGTACATCAGGCCCTGTTGATACGTCTCGTGCTCCCGGAGGATCTCCCGCCGACGGGCATACGAGGCTTCGGGATAGTCATAGTTCATCCCGATGTTGTCCGTGCTGAAAGGCCCGTGATTGTTCGTATCGGTCTTGGCGTTGGGGATCGCGTCGAACTTTTCGAAGACCTCCCGCCAGCCGGTGGCCAGCACGCGGAGCAGCAGTTCGTATTGGTTCGGGTCATAGCCTTCGGGCATGGAGAATGGGATGCGATTGCCTTCGACGCGGGTCAGGCACATTCGGAAACAATACGCCTGGATGCGGCTGTCGCCTTGTCCATTCTCGCCCGGCGGCTCCGGGCTGATCCTGGGCAGCAGGCCGCTCGACGAATCGTCGGGGATTCTGTACGGGCTGATCGGCGCCTTGAAGTAGTGCCCATGATGGCGGACGTCCTTTTGAACGCCGTTGTACTGCTCGCCATAGCGGTCGTTGCCTTCACGACCGACGTGATAGCTCACGCCCGCGCCCGCGAGCAGGTCGCCCTCATACGTGGCGTCGATGAACATCCGACCGGTGAAGGTCTTGCCGCTGAGCGTCGTGATCGAGACGATGCGAACGCCGTCCTTGTGAACGCCCGATTCGCGGTCGAGCCATTCGTCCCGATACACGGGAATCCCGCACTCAGCGATGAAGTCCTCGAAGACCTGCTCCGCCGCGTGCGGCTCGAAGATCCACATCGTTCGACGTTCGAGATCGATGGCCGGCGTGCCCTGCCCGCGATTGCCGAACTCCTCGGGCTTCTGCCACCGCCAGGACTCGGGTTTCTGATAGTGCAGCCAGAGACGATGGTAGAACTCGCGGGACAAGCCGCCAATAACGGATTTGTCCCCCGTGTCGGTGAAGCCCAATCCTCCGCTGCTCATGCCGCCCAAGTGCTTTTCGGGACAGACGATGACGACGGACTTGCCCATATGGTCGGCCTGAACCGCAGCCGTCACCGCGGCGCACGTGCCTCCGTAAATGACGATGTCGGCGTCTTTTTCGACTTGAGCGGCCGGCGCGACGCCGACAAACGACAGAGTAGCGGCAATCAGGAACGATAGAAGGCAGCGCGCCATCACGAACACCTCCTGCGGCATAGTGCGGTGATTCTCGTTGTCACACGATCTATGCCGGGAGGATACCCTGCGGGGGCAATCGCTTCAAGATGAAACCGCCGCGAGACGACGACCGAATAGACAAAAGAGACAAATCGTTCGGATCACCGCAGAACCGTAAGGTCATTATTGATTCTCAGACCCTTCGTATGGCTCCATGACGTATCCAGGGGCTGGAACAATCCTCCGCCAGTCCCTTTCTCCGCTTCCGTCCTGTCGTCGTGTCCGCCCATCCGATACGGGTCATACCGACGGAGAATACTCGGTATCGAGGCCCGGCGTCTGCTCGATTTGGCGCGTTTGATTTCCCGTTCCAACAGCACGATATCAACTCCCTTTTGCGCCCGGGTAACAGTAGCCGAACATTTCCTGTGCAAAGCAACCGGATTCGTCACGGCGTCGCGGTTGATTTCTAGTGCCATCTGTGTCGATACTCGACGGCCATGCCCAGGAGCCACCCGGCCGCGAACGCCACCGCAACCGACGCGATCGGCCGATTCGAGACGGCGCCTCGCCACGTGTCCACGGCTTGATATCCGTGATCCATCAGCGTGCCTGACGTGTCTCGGACGCGGTCTTTCAGCGCGTCCGACGTATCTCGGACGCGATCCTTCGCTCGATTCTCAAATCCCGATACCGCCGCCCGTAATCTCTCCCTGCTTCTCATGGCTTTATTCCTATAAAATGATCGGACCCGATTCGGCAACTCCGCGAAGTCCTTGCGAAGCCGGCACAAATCGCCCATCAACGCCGCAACGTCATCGTCCAATCGAGTGTCTTTCATGTCCATTGCCGGCTCCGCGTGCCCACCGTGCCTGCGAACGAGTCACGGCCGGCTGCTCCAGTCATCGACTTCCTTCTCGGCCGCCTCTCTGGTCTTGCCGTACTTCTCTTGAATCACGCCGACCAGCTCATCGCGAGAACCCTCGATCTTGTCGAGGTCATCGTCGGTCAGCTTGCCCCATTTCTGCTTGGCTTTGCCCTTCATCTGATTCCATTTGCCGCGAAGAATATCGGTATTCATGGTTGAACCCCCTTTTTTACATCTGCTGGAAAGAATCACATTCATCATTCTCTACGCTCGTGGCCGATTCGGCACACATGGGGGATTTCCTGATTCCTCGTCGATGCGTCGATAATCCGAACCTCGCAGTTGGCCGCCGACGAATCGCCGCGGTATAATTCGCCCGGTTCTTCTTAGGAGATCCCGCTATGAAAGTCCGGCTGGTCTTGTTGATTGGCTTTTCCGTCCTGACATCGATTTCGCAGGCTGCGCCCCAGGCTGTCGAGCCGTCGCGGTCTTCGTTCGATATTCAACCCTCCGTAGCGCTGGCGTGGGAATTCGACTCCTCCGACAAGCATCCCTGGCAGCCCAACGCCCACGTGAGCGACGCAACCATGAAGGACGGCGTCCTGTCCGCAAGAACGATCGATTGGGATCCGTTCTTTTCCTGCCGGGAGCTGGCCCTCGATGCGAGCCCCGAACAGTTCGTGGTCATCCGAATGCAGGCGAATCGGGCGGGCATCGGCGAGCTGTTCTGGTCCGGACAGCTCGAAGGCAAGTACGGCGGGCTGACCGAGGAGAAAAAGCTGCGATTCTCCGTCGCCGGCGAAGGCCAGTGGCAGGAGATTGTGCTTCTGCCCTTCTGGCACACGGAACGGGTGATTCGCCAGCTTCGTTTGGATCTGTACGAAGGCGCCGAGTTCAAGATCGACTGGATCCGCATCATGGCCCGCTCGTCATACCCTGCCGCCGATTCCGCCCTGGCCTGGGAACTCAACGGAGACGTCAGTCGTTGGCGGATACACCCGAACGCATCCGAACTTCTCGCGCCGGTCTCGCAAATCGATGTGAGCGAGAAACCATGGGTAACCGCGCAGGTCGTCTCGAATCGAGAGACCGTGGCGAGCATCCTCTGGGCCCGTCCCGATGCGCCGGGTCTTCAAACGGAAGAGTTCCCGCTCCGCGGCGACGGCAAGCCGCACTCGTATTGCATCCGCGTGGCCGACAACGCCGCATGGAAAGGGCCGCTCGCGGCCTTCGGCATCCGACTGCCCCAGGAGGCACAAGCCCGGCTCGATCGCATCGAAATCGCGGAAAAGCCCTCGGGACCGGGAGAACTCGACGTCGTCTACTTCGGATTCGAAAACGGCGTCAATCGAGCGGGCCGCCCATGCAGGCTCCTGGCGCAGGTGACCAACGTCGGCGGCTCCGCCCAGGGTATCCGCCAGATACGCATGGACGTGTCTCAGGGCATGCGAATCCTCTCGGAGCCCCAGCTCGCCGGGCATGCAGGCCTGGAGCACGGCGAGATCGCCCGCTTCTATTGGGAAGTCGTCGCCGACAAGCCCGGGCGCTATCCGATCCGCCTGGCGTTCAGTGGCGAAGGCCGCCTGCCGCCGGAACAGCAGGCGACTCTCGAATTCACCGAGGCTCCGGACGTCCCCCACGCGGAGTATGTCCCCAAGCCCCGCCCCGTGCGTACGGACATCGAAGTGTGCGCCTACTATTTCCCTGGCTGGGAGACCGACGCCAAGTGGGACTGCGTTCGCAACGTCGCTCCCTATCGAAAACCCCTGCTGGGCTATTACGACGAGTCCAATCCCGCCTGCGTCGACTGGCAGATCAAGTGGGCCGTCGAGAACGGCGTCTCCTGCTTCCTCGTGGACTGGTACTGGGTCCAGGGCCGCCAACACCTGACGCACTGGTTCGAGGCGTATCGCCGAGCGAAGTACCGGGATTCTCTCAAGGTCGCCATCATGTGGGCCAACCACAATCCGCCGGGGACGCACTCAGCCGAGGACTGGCACAAGGTGACGAGTCACTGGATCGAGCAGTACTTCACGCTGCCCGACTACTATCGCATCGACGGCAAGCCCGCGGTCTTCATCTGGGACCCCAAGAACATCCGCAACGACCTGGGCGGCTCGCAAGCCGTGCGGGAGGCGTTCGACAAATCCAAGGAGATGGCTCGCGCCGCGGGCTTCGGCGGAATCACGCTGGTCGCCCTGGGATACGACTTCTCCGAGAGCCACATCCAGACCTTGACGCAGGAAGGCTATTTCGGCGTGACCACCTATCACGAGTGGGGCTCCACAATCGACGGGCAGGTGGGCCGCAAGTTGTTTCGCTACGAGGATGTGGTCCAGGAGAGCGTTGCCGCCTGGAGCCGCAAGAATCAGGCGGCCGGGAATCTGGCCTACTACCCGCTCGTCGATACGGGCTGGGACAGCCGGCCCTGGCATGGGCACAAGTCGATGGTCATCCAGGACCGAACGCCGGCGCTGTTTGAGGATGTCCTCCAGCGAGCCAAGGGTTTCTGCAAAGACAACGGCAAGAGCATGTTGATCCTGGGCCCGGTGAACGAGTGGGGAGAAGGCAGCTACATCGAACCTTGCACGGAGTTCGGGTTCGAAATGCTGGAGGCCGTTCGCCGCACGTTCGCAACGGGGTCGCCCGAGACATGGCCGGTCAACGTCTCACCGAAAGACGTGGGCCTGGGCCCCTACGACTATCCGCCGCTCCCATCCGGAGAACGGCCTCCCATTCTTCATTGATTGTCACACAATGACGTCTTCAAGCTCCCAACCCTTGCGGAAGTGGGGCTTGACGTACTCGTTGGCCTTTTCGTTGTTGGTGAAGCGGAGGTTCTTGGCGTCCCAGAGGAGCTTCTCGTTCGGGAACCGCCAGGAGATCGCTCCGAGCAGCATCCATTCCGTATAGGGTCCGGCAATGCCGAAGTTGGAGCACGCGGGCTCGCCGCCCTTGCAGGCCTGAATCCAGTCCTGGAAATGGCCCGGCGAACGCTTCAGCACCTCGGGAGGCCTTCGGAAGCCCTGCATCTTCGACTCCGGCGTCAAGCGAACGCTCTCGCCGCGACCGCCGGTGCCCATGAAACCTTTGGTCCCGACGAAGAGCTCGTTGAAGTCCTTCAGGTCCTGGCTGGTCAGTCCGGTCGGCGGCTTGAATTCTCTCGTCATGCTGCCTTCATACCAGAAAACCTTCACAGGCGGCATCTTCCCCGCGGGCACGTACTTGTTGGGCCGCTCCGGGAACTCCATCTTGCACGCGTAATTCGG
>JBDKUU010000862.1:0-3109 GCA_039679525.1 Phycisphaerales bacterium
AGGCCGACTTCGTACGAGCCGCCCGTCCAGTCGAGAAGGTCCTGCATTGCCCCCTGCGGCGGATCGATGGAGTAGTGCAGGACTGCGATGCCCTTGCCACGCTTGGCGAGTTCGCGGATCGTCTCGATTCGGCCGGGCACGGCCAGCGGGTGGTGCTCGCGCCCATCGGCGAAGAACACGACCTCATCAACGTCGTCCAGCACCGAGTCGTCCTTGGGCCAGGCGTCGTCGTAGACGTCGATCTCCAGCGGTACGACATTCGCACGCAAGAGGCACTCTTTCATGAATTCCGCGTACTTGGGCCATTCGTGACAGCCTTCGCCATGGCTGGGCTTGGCGGCCAGAAACGCAATCTTCTTGGGACCGACTGGCGGCACAGGCGGCAGACCGGCGGCCCAGGCCGTGCCGCGATGGAATAGTTCGCCCACCGCCGGACCGAAAGCCTGGACATCGTGACCCAGGGGCGAATGAAACACCCGGCCCTTGCCATACTGCAGGATGAAGGCCATCGCGTAGTTCTTGCCGTCGACCTTCGACTTCGCCTCGGCCAGCACGTGGATCGGGGTGGTCCCGGCCAGACACGTGTACAATTCGTCGGTCGTCCCGAAGTTCTTGAGCCCTTGCATGATCGGGTGGTTCGCGTCGGCCACCGTGACCTCGAATGCGCCGTGCGGATCGTGGGGCCGCATGTTGGGGTCGTAGACGCGTCCGACGATCCTCTCAAACTCCGGCCAGCCCTGGAACGCCCCGCAGGCGAAATGGACAGCGACCAAGCCGCCGCCTTTGCTCACGAAGTCCATGAGGTTCTGTCGGGCCTTCTCGCCGGGGTCGGGCGTCTCCCAGTTCATGAAGTCCAGCACCGCGACGTCGTAGCCCGCCAGCTTGTCGGAAGCCAGGAATTCCGGCGTCTCGACCACGTCGACCGTCAGCCTGGGGTCTTTGCGCAGCTCGGCCGCGAGAACGGGAGCGGTCTCTTTCCATTTGTGCCCCGGATAGTCGATCCCGGTGACGACGACGACCTTGCGGGTTTGATCCTGAGCCGCCCCCAGGCACGTCCCCAAGCCCGCCATAAACAGAACTGCGAACAACCCCAAGCACGATCTGCGTTCCATATTGTCCCCTTGGCGAAATGGTGTGCACGGCACACCCTACGAATACTGCCGGTCCGTCAGAACAGGTAAGGTACCAGAGCGGCGGGAAAAACTCAAAGTGATTCGATGCCCGGTTATCGCTTGAAGCGACCGTAGGGTGCGTACCACGCACCAGTTCGTCGTTCTCGCGGCTTCGGTGAGGAAGAGCGGTGCGTGATACGCACCCTACAAGATGCCCCCTCTGCAATCACCGGTTGAAGACCAGCCGGCCGTCGGAGTAGGTCCGCAGAACTTTTGCATCGCGGATCGCGTCGACCGGGCAGGTCAGCAGATCGGTGTCCAGCACGATGAAGTCGGCCAGCTTGCCCTTCTCCAGGGAGCCGACCTCTCTGTCCAGGAACATCGCCTTCGCGCAGTGGATCGTATAGAGCCGGATCGCCTGCTCGCGGCTGAGTGCCTCCTCCGAATGCAGTTGCCCCTCGTACCATCGGGCCCGGCGGGTCAGAGTCGTCCACATGCCGAGGAAGGGGTCGTAGGGGTTGATCGCGCGAAGCGAGCCCACCTTCTGCATGTGGTCCGAGCCGCCGGCCGCGGCGCCGCCCGAGTCGAGAATGCTCTTGAGCGGCTGGAACCATCGGAGCCGCTCGTAGCCGAAGTGCCCGGCCAGAGTCCGCGTGTCCAGGTAGAGCCACGCGGGCTGAACCAGCGGAATCACCTGTAGATCGACCACCTTCTTGACAGTCTCGGGACTCATGAAGTTCGAGTGCGTGATGCAGTGCCGCATGTCGCGAATCGGCATGGTCTTACTCAACTCATCGTAGACATCGACCAGGGTCTCGACCGCCCCATCGCCCACCGTGTGGGCTGCGAACTGAAGGTCGCACTCGGTCGCAGTCCGGACCATGGCCAGGAGCCGGTCCTTCGGGATGAACAGGACGCCCCGATAGTTCGGATCGTCGATCGCGTAGATCTTGCTGACGCCCCACGGCCGGCTCATGTACGCACTGCCGGTGAGCATGCCGCCGTCGAGGTAAACCTTGACTCCGATGACGCGCAACATCGGCCCGCCACGGCGAAGCGGATTCTGCGAGACCTTGCGGATGCTCTCTTCGATCTGCTCGATGGGCCCTATCGTGTCGACGTGGTACTGAGCGGCGACGCGGACGGGCAACTCGCCCTTTTCCAGCATCCGCCCATAGAGATCGAGGTCGCTCTGATTGATGTCGCCTTCGCAGATGCCCGTGATGCCCACGGAGCTGTAGTCCTTCAGCAGCGTCAGGACTCTCTCGTATCGGTCCTGCTCGGTGGGCTTGCGGCCGGGCTCGCTGCTCTTGATGTACCGGGTGCAACTGCGAAGAATGCCTGTCGGCTCGCCGGTCTGTGGGTCCTTCTCGATGTGTCCCGGGCCGCCGTCCGTGACGCGAAAGTCTCTGCCGATTCCGCTGAGCTTGAGGGCCAGCGTATTGAGCGAAGCGTCGGGGCCCGTGCGGAACACGCACGGATTGTTCGGAGCAACTTCGTCGAGTTCCGCCCGCGTGGGGTACCGCTGCTCGCGGAGTCTGGTGATGAAGACCTGCTGGAGCACGATCCACTCGCCATCCGCAAGCGTCCGGACCCGGTCTCGGAAGTAACCCAGCACGTCCTGCACCGACTCCATGTCGCCGATCGGATGGTCGAACTCGGTCATGGCGGCATCGCAGGCGTGGACATGCGAATCGATCAGGCCGGGCATCACCAGCTTGCCGCCGAGGTCGAGAAGCTCGGTATGCTGGGTCTTCAATCGCAGGACATCCTCGTCGCGACCGATCGCGATGATCCGGCTGCCTTCGACGGCCATCGCCTGCTGGACCGAGAAGGCGGGATCGACAGTGACGATCTTGGCGTTGTGGAGGATCAAGTCGGGGCCCGCCGCATGGGAGACCGTCTCGAGACACAGCAAGATCACGCCCGCGTATTTCATGGTCGCACTCCTTGACATCGCCCGACACCATACCCTCGGTTTCGTGCAATTTCAAGGG
>JBDKUU010000863.1:0-7168 GCA_039679525.1 Phycisphaerales bacterium
TCGCGAGTCATTCGAATCGGGGGAATTGAACAATGAGAGAATTGCCACAGAGAATGCTGGTGGGCGTGAGGGGCAAGACCGAGGCGCTGGCGGCGGTCCGCGGCGGCGTTCACATCGTCGACGTCGAGTATCCGGCGGCTTCGCTGGGCACGCCGTACCCGCTGAACATCTTGGCCGTGCGCGAGAGCGTGCCCCTGGATATTCCGATCGCCACGAACATCGGCGGCGAACAACTGGGTCGCTCGACGGCTTGCCAAGCCGCCCTGGGCGTGGCCTTGGCCGGGGCGGACATCATCAAGCTGGGCCTGGCCAAGATGCCGGTGGGCGAGGCGACGGAGTTCGGCCCGGCCCTCATCCGCACGGTCAAGAAATGGTTCCCAGGCAAAAGGTGCGTGCCGGTGCTGTTCGCCGACGAGCGGCTGGCCCGATGGTACATCGATCCGATTTCCGACGGTCCCGAGCTGGCGGCCCACATGAAGGCGGACGGCCTGCTCGTCGACACGTACGACAAGGGAATCGGCATGGGGTTGCTGGACTACTACAAGATCCGGCACATCCAGGATTTCGTCGCGAAGTGCCACGACAAGGGGCTCGAAGCCTGGGTCGGAGGAAGCATTACGAAAGACGAGCTGCCGGAGCTCTGGGCGACGGACGTCGACGCCGTGTGCGTCCGGGGCGCGGCTTGCCTGCCGGGCACAGGCCCCGGCCGATTCGGCGAAATCAGCGAGGAGATCGTCAGAGAGCTGGTCGCCACCATCCCCGCCCGCGATGCATCCTATTCGGATGCCGTGGCGCCTTCTGACTCGTTCCCTCTCGACATCGATGCGCAGGACCGCCCCGGCAGACGGTAACGGGCCGAGCAACGCATCACTGTAGGGTAGGGCAAGCCTCACCCTGCGAAGCTGGAAACACTGAGACTGAAGTGCTATAATGTCGGTGCTGGTGTGCGGCTGTCGAAGGGGCCGCAACGCGTTTTGTCGCCCGGTGCAACGAGGCATGAGGGGGGACCTGCCGATCGAGATCCATGTGAGGCCAGAGGGGAGCAGGGTGGTCATGAACAAGATGGGCGCTCTTGCCCTGGCGCTGACCGTGTTGGCGGGCGGTGCGTTAGCCGCCGGAGATGAGGTGATTCTCAAATCCCGGCGGTTCGTGCCCTCGCAAGGGCTCAATGGGACCTTCCCCGCCGTGTCACAATCCTCTTGCGGCCGGATGCACGTCCTGATCCAGTTGGAGGGCACGCCCACGATCGAATGGCGAGCCGTCGCGGCCTCGGCGGGCGTGCGACTGCTGTCCTACATCCCCGAGCGCGCGTGGCTGGCCGGCATCCCGGCGGACGGAGTAACTCGAATCTCCCAGCTTCCCGGCGTGCGGGCGGTCTGTGGGATACTCCCCGAGGACAAACTCGCTCCCTCCATTCGAGACTCCTGCTTCGCCGCCGACGGCAGAGTCCGACTCGCGGCGACATTCTTCGAAGACGCGTCTCAGTTGGATGGCGAAGCGGCGATCGAAGTGCTGGGCGGCGCTGTCTTGTCTCGCGACCTCGCTGACAATTGTCTTGAGGTCCGTCTGCCGGTGGCGGCTCTACGCGCTCTGGCGGCCTGGGACGGAGTCAAGTGGATCGACCAACACGCCGCATCAGTCGATTTGAACGACGGCGTGCGGGCTGCGATCGACGTCGACGCGGTCCAGGCCGCTCCGTACGATCTGACAGGCTCGGGCATCGTGATCGGCCAGTGGGAATCGATGCACCCGGACGCATCGCACGTCGATCTGGCCGGCCGTGTCGTGAACGTTGGCGATAAATGGCCCGTCGGAGACCACGCCACGCAGGTGGCCGGCACGATGATCGGCGACGGCTCGTTGCTGCCCGGCCGCCGCTATCGAGGCATGGCGCCCGGGGCGTCGATCGTTTCGTTCCACACGTGGGAGACCGTCGCCGAGCTGAAGCAGCAATACAGGGAGGCCATCGACCTCTACCAGATCGACATCGCCAACAACTCCTGGGGCAAGGTCGAGTGGCACGTCTACAAGGACTACGCCGCCGCGATGGACGGCATCGTCCGCGGCTCGCTGGGCAGGCGGCTCCCGGTGGTTTGGGCCGTCGGCAACGAGGGCGGCTGGGGCACGATCCTGTGCACCGCGGTCGCCAAAAACATCGTGACGGTCGGGGCGACAAACTCGGATGACAACTCGCTGTGGGCCTGGAGCAACAAGGGTCCGACCGGAGACGGCCGGATCAAACCGGAGGTCGTTTCGCCGGGGTGCGAGGCCCGCAGCGGCGGGGCCATCTGGTCCGCACTGCCGGGCAACCGCTACGGCGGCGCCTGCGGCACGTCCCTCGCGACGCCGTCCGTCACGGGGACGATGGCCCTGATCCTGGACGACTGGCGCGTCATTCACGGCGGGGACCCGTTGCCCTCGACCCTCAAGGGCCTGTTGATTCACACGGCCACCGATCTCGGGGCTGCGGGCCCGGACTACGCTTATGGCTATGGCCTGATCGACGCCAAGAAAGCGATCGACCTCGTTCGCGTGGACACTCTCGACGATGTCGTCACGGAGAGTTCGATTCTCGTACAGAACGAGCGGGACATCCGCATGCTCGATGTCGGGCCCGGCGAGACGGAGTTGCGGATTACGCTGGTCTGGGACGATTACCCGGCCGAGCCGATGGCCGGCCGCGCCCTGGTGAACGACCTGGATCTCGTCGTGATCGGCCCGGACGGCAGGCGGTACTTCCCTTGGACTCTGGACCCATACCTGCCCCAGGAGCCCGCGATTCGAACGCAGGCGGACCACACGAACAACGTCGAACAGGTTTGCGTCGAGAATCCGCCGGCGGGCACGTGGCAGGTCACCGTCTGGGGGACGACGGTCCCTCGTGGCAATCAGTCGTATTCGCTGCTGACAAGCCGGGGCGGGCTGGCTTTGGCGCCGCCGGGCAAGTCCCTGTTTTCCGTCGTCGGCGCCCTCGGCGGCGTCGTCGCGGAGTTCGACGACGGCGGCAACCTCATTCTCCAGGGCCGGCTGACCGCGGAGGCTGAGTGTGCGCCGCCGGCGGGGGCCTTCGTCATTCGGGCCTCCGATCGAACGGTCGTCGCGTACATCGATCTGTCCGGCAACATGTGCATCAAGGGCCGCCTGGCTGAGTTGTCTCGTTGCACTCCGGGCAGAGATGGCTTCTCCGTCAAGGACGGGCTCGGCGTCACCCTGGCCCGCATCGACGGGGACGGGAATCTGTGTCTGGCCGGCGTCCTCCACCAGAATCCGTGACCCTCAAGCGTCTCCCGCATCTTCGCATCCTGCCGCGATTGACACTCCAGAATTTTCGGAAAACTGTGACATAAGCCGCGACGTACCATACAATCTGGATGCCGCGTTCGGATCGTGGCGGCAGGATCGAATCGACGGAAATCTGGTTGTGAAAGGAATGCGTATGTCTCTGAACAAGCGTTTGGCGGCGGAGATGATGGGCACGTTCTGGCTCGTGTTCGGCGGTTGCGGCAGCGCGGTGTTGGCGGCGGCGTTCCCTCAGGTCGGCATCGGTCTGCTCGGCGTGTCCCTGGCGTTCGGATTGACCGTGCTGACGATGGCCTACGCCATCGGTCACATCTCCGGATGTCACCTCAATCCGGCGGTGACGGTCGGCCTGGCCTCGGGCCGGCGCTTCCCCTGGAATGAAGCGATTCCGTACATGGTCGCGCAGGTGATCGGAGCTGTGATCGCGTCGGCCGTGCTTTACGTGATCGCCAGCGGGAAAGAGGGGTTCAGTCTCGCCGGCGGGTTTGCCGCCAACGGGTACGGCGAGCATTCGCCCGGCGGCTACACGATGGCGGCGGCCCTCGTGGCCGAAGTCGTCCTGACCTTCATGTTCCTGATGATTATTTTGGGCGCGACGGATTCCCGGGCCCCGGCGGGCTTCGCACCGATCGCCATCGGTCTGGGTTTGACGTTGATTCATTTGATCGGCATTCCCGTGACGAACCTGTCGGTGAATCCCGCTCGCAGCACCGGGCCGGCCCTGTTCGTCGGCGGTTGGGCCCTCAAACAGCTTTGGCTGTTCTGGGCGGCTCCTCTGGTCGGCGGGCTGCTGGCCGGGATCGCCTATCCGGCGATTGCCGGCGAGGCGGCTGCACCGAAAGTGAAAGCGGGGACTCCCGTGCCGGTCGCGGGCTGACGCGCCTGTCGGCCATGTTGCAGCGTCATGGATGGTAGTACAAAGGAGAAACAAATGGCAGAAGTGTTGCGCTGGGCGAGTGTTGTCGCGGTGGCCGCGATCCTGTTGGCCGGGTGCGGACCCAAGAAGAAGGGCCTGACTCTCGAACAGAGGCGTCAGGCGGTTGCGACCATGGAGACCGAGACGCTTGTGCGGTTGTACAAAGAGAAGCCGGACGCCCAGGCAAAGGTCGAGAAAGCCCCGGGCTACGGCGTGTTCAGCAACGCCAACGTCAACCTGTTGATCGCCAGCGCCGGCGGCGGCTATGGCGTGGTCGTGGACAACGCGACCAAGCGGCGGACCTATATGAAGATGGCCCTGGGCGGCGTCGGACCGGGTCTGGGCGCCAAGGACTATCGCGTCGTGATGGTCTTCAAGGACAAGGCGACGATGGACAAGTTCGTCGAGAAGGGATGGGACGCCGGGGCTCACGCCGACGCGGCCGCCAAGACCCCGGACAAGGGCGCCGAAGCCGGCGTCGAAGGCGATCTCAACTCCGGGATCGAGATCTTCTCGATGACGGAGACCGGGCTGGCCCTCCAGGCGACGATCGCCGGGACGAAGTACTGGAAGGACAAAGAACTCAACTGACGCACGTGCGTCGAAGCGTATGCAAAGGCCGCAGCCACATGGGTTTGCGGCCATTTTTATGCGCGAATAACGGAAATGCTCCGATCCTCTGTATTCACTTTTCCCATCCCCCTCGTACATACTGGTGGAATGACGCAACACGATTCGAGTTCGGACGAAGCCTTGATCGAGGCGATTGGGCGGGGCGACGGGGACGCCGCGGCGTGCCTGTACCACCGCCACATCGACCGCGTTCATCGGATTTGCTGTCGGATCGTGCTGGATTCGTCGCAGGTGTCGGATTGCGTGCAGGAGGTGTGGCTCAAGGTGTTCCGCCACCTCGGCCGGTTCCGTTGTGAACGGTCGTTCGCGGTCTGGCTCAACGCGTTGACGGCCAATACGGCCATCGACTACTACCGCCGGACCAAGAGGCATGGCAAGTCCGCCAACCTCGATCCGATGAGCCTGGAGACGGTCGAAGCCGAGGAGAGGCCGGAAGACCCGCAGCTTGAGGGCGCGGTCCTTCGCCGGCGGATTCAAGAAGCGCTGGCCGAGATCAGCGTCAACCAGCGTACGGCGTTCGTTCTGCGGTATTTCGAGAACATGCCCCTGTCGGAGATCGCCCAAACGCTGGGTTGCCGCGAGGGAACCGTGCGGACGCACATTCGCCGGTGTCTGCTGGCCCTGCGGGCCAAGTTGACGGTGACGCTTCATGAGTAGAGGTTCACGATGATGGACAACAAGCGTTTCCCATTACAGGAGTTCGAGGAATTGTTCGCGGGCCGGTTCACATCCCGAGAACAATTGCTGCGAGAGTACCAGTCGTTCCTGGCGGTGTTCGAGCAGTTGGATCGGATGCCGGCGCCGCAGTTGTCCGACCGGAAGAAGGCCGAGATTTTCCGGCGGGCCCGGCAGGGCTCTAGACGCGATTGCTCCTGGGCCTGGACCTGGCTCGACGTGTTTCGACGCCCGGCGGCGACGTTTGCAGCGGGGATCATTCTCGGATGTGCCGTAATGTTCGTTGCCCTGAGCAGCCGGCCGGGTCCCGTTTTGCCGGAGATCACAGGTGTGGCAGCCGCAGCGGAGCCGCCGCTGACCGTCGAGCGGATCCAGCGGACCCAGGTCTACAAGGGCAGAGCGGTCCAGCGGATGTACCCGCAGGTCGAGAACCCCCGGATCGTAGTTGAGAAGACCCGAGAGTCCGCCAAGCCGCAACGGGTTCTCTATGGCACATTGGACGACGGTCAAATCTACGTGGTATGGAACCTCTGACAAAAGGAGATCGAACAATGAGAAAACAAGCACTGATGATTGCGGGTCTGGGACTCCTTCTGATGCAGGGCGCACTATGGTCCCAGGAAGTGACAGCATCCCAGGAAATGACGCTGAAGATCATGAACCTCAGGTACTACCCTGTCCAGCAGATGAGCCGCATCCTGGAGGCAATCTATGGAGGCGACAGAACCCAGATCGTTGTCGACGAGAACACCAACTGTCTCGTTTTGCGTGCGACGCCGGATCGCATGGTGGAGATCGAGCGCCTGGTCTCGGAGTTGGACAGGAAAACCGAGTCTGCGCCTGAGAGCGAGTCTCTCCTGTGTCGGGTCTACATGGTGGAACTGGCGTCCAAGCAGTCGGATCTCGGTTCATTCTCCATCGTACTGGCGGCCCCCTTGGAAACCGATTTGTTGCGTCTGTTGAAGGGCGGCGAGGGGAAGGAGTTTCAGATCGACGGTTTCAGCAGTCATGCCGTTCCTTCAGAAGCCAGCCAGAAAATCGAGATTCAGGGACGCGCGGCCTCTAATGAGATTGTCAGGCAGGCGATTGCCCAGTTTTCGGATGTTCAAATCATGGATATGAAATGGGCGGGCAGGACGTCCGGTGAAACAGCTCCCGTCGCGCAGATCAGCCAATTCCCGGAGCCGCTGCGCCAGCATCTTCAGAAGTTCCTGGGCGCGGACCTGCAGATCGTGGGCTACTGGTTTGGCGGGATGTCTTCGCCCGGCAAGGTCAAAGCCCCCATCGGTCCGTGGTCGATCGAGATGGAAGTGAGGCCGGCTCAGGCGAGCGGTCTGTCCATCGAGGTCGGGGTGCAGGAATGGCGGAACGATTCGAACTGGAGCATTCTGGAGAACTCCATTCAGGGCAAGGTCGGCAAACCGATCATTATCGGATACAACCGGGACGCCGTCGGGACGCGAACGATGGGCGCCATGGTGATTCTGCTGGAAGCGGACGGCGGTTCCGGGGATGAGCCGCAGACCAGGACGCCGTAAGGCATATCCGCCTGTCAACCTGTGCGATTGAGTCGGGCCGGTCTCGGATCGAGGCCGGCCCGATCTGTTCTCGGCATACGGGATGCGGAGAGCGGTCTGCGAAAGG
>JBDKUU010000864.1:0-4852 GCA_039679525.1 Phycisphaerales bacterium
GACTGCGTTGAGACGCCAATCGACGCCGCGGTGTTGCGCTCCACGGTCGATGCGATGAACGATCGCAAGGGCCGCCCCTCCGACGACCCGCTGCAAACCCTGACCCGGGTGGAACGAATCGTGCTCAGCCATGTCCTGGAGGGTCGAACCAACCGCGAGATCGGCGACGCGCTCTGCCGTTCGCCCCGAACAGTGGAAGTGCACCGCCGGCACATCATGCAAAAGCTCAGCGTCTCCAACCTGATCGACCTCGTGAAGCGGGTGATGAGGACAGACACAAGCGAACAGCGCTTTTCGGACGAGTCTTCGCCCAGTCGCGACTGGCGGCCGGAAACCGCCCGGACGGAGCAATCCTGATCGCCAGCTCATTCGGACCGGCCCGGAGCCCGCTGTCCGCCGCGGTTCCAGATCGCTCGGATCGTCTCCTCCTGGGAATAGCCGATGGGGCAGGCGGGGCTGCGGGTATTGGCGCGGTAGCTGCCGAGGGACTCGTTGGGGCAGGTGATCATTCGGCTAACCGGCATTTGCAGGTGACCGTTGGGGTCGGTCTCCTTGAGCCAGTTGTAGGCGTAGGCGAGGAACTTGTTGCGATACTCCTCGGGCTGGAGTGAGAACCAGGAGATCTCGTCCCAACCCCAGACGAAGATCGTGCTGTTGTCCGCGACGTTCGGCGTTCGACCGCGGCCGAAATTGTCGAACTCGACCAGGTACGGAAGGCTCCGGCAGCTCCAGCCGCTGGGCGAAACGCAACCCTTGCTGCGTTTGTACAGCCCGTCCAGGTGGCCGACCTGCAGCTCGCCTTCGTAGGGCTTCTCCGGGATCGCCTTGATCCGCATCGGGAACGAGTTGAAGTCCAGGAGACTGACGCCGTCGACGACCATGCCGCCCATGGGGACGTGCGCGTCGAGCAGCACGATGTGCCGGCGGGCGTGGGTCTTGGCGTAGGCGCGGATCTTCGCCACGATGCGGGACCATTCCTTCCAGTCGCGATCCGCCATGCCGATCAGGCCCACCTGCCCCAGGTGCAGGGCCTCGCAGCCCAGGTTGATGTAGGAGCCCGCGAGGTAGTAGAACCAAAGCTGCGTTTCCGGCCGGGTGACGTCCGGCACGCTGGCCCGGCCCCAGTGGTTGACCAGCTTGCCGTCGCGGTTGAGCATGGCGTCGTAGGAGAACGTCCGGTCCTCGACGGGCAAGCCAAAATCGGTGAAGACCCAGGCGGGGATCTTGACGTTGTTGACCTGCATGCTGATCGTCTCGAAGAGACAGCCCTGGAAGATCACGTCCGGATCGAAGGCGTGGACTTTCTCGATCAGGGCCTTCGCGTTCGCCCAGAAATTGGGTTCGTTCAGCAGGGCTTCGCCGTTCCAGCGATAGACGGCCCGGCCGATGAACTTCGCGCCGATGTTGCGGATCAGGCGGACATCATCGTCGCGGTAGAGATACTCGCGATTGCCCTCAGGCATGCCTGTGACCAGGAAGTACGCCATCGTCACGGAGCGGTCCAGGTAGTTCTCCAGGACCTCGCGGGAGATCGTGCCGTCGAATCGGTAGTCGCGCGGACGCTCCACCGATGGCGTGGCGGCGATCGTGCCCCGTTCGCTCAACAAGAACCCGGCGATCACGCACAGCGCCGCCAGCCGGCGGACGGGCCCGCCATTTTCCAATACACGATTGCTCACAAGGTCTCCTTTCGAGATGAACCCTACTGACGAGTCAGGATACCTGGTGCGCCGAGAGACCGCAAGATGGACGGTATTCGCAGCCCGGCATTGCGGGATTGTCGGCAGAACCCTATTCTCCCGGTAAGTGCAAAGCGACCCCTCGTTCGTCTCCAGTAGGAACGCAGGATCCGGACACCTGGCGACGGAAAGGATTTATGCTCGACGATTACCTACTCTGGTGGCGATCGAAACACGGCAGCCGTAGAGCGTTTGACGCGATCTACCAGAGGCATGTGGACAGGATGCTCTCCGTAGCCCTGCATCTGCTCGGCAACGCGGCCGATGCGCAGGACGTGGTGCAGGAGGTGTTCGCGTCCCTGGTGGAAACGCCCGAGACGATCGAGCTGCGCGGCAGCCTCAAGGGGTTTCTGGCCATCTGCGTCGCGAACAAGTCCCGGGATTTGCTGCGGCGACGAAGACTGGCTCCGGCGGGCCATGCCGACCCGACGCCTGCCGGCGGCTGCGAGCCGCTCGAACTGGTCATTCACAGCGAGCAGATCCTGCGCCTGCGAGAGGCGCTGCGCCGGCTGCCATATGAGCAGCAGGAGATCATCACGCTGCACATTCACGCCGGTTTGACGTTTCGCGCCGTGGCGCGTGCCCTGCGGCTGCCGCTGGGCACGGTGCAGAGCCGGTATCGTTACGGGCTCAACAGCTTGAAGATGGAACTCGAAAGAGAGGACTCCCTATGAAAGACAAGAAGATCGAAAGACTCATCGGCCGAGTGCAATATCGGAACACCCAGACCATCCGCGAGAGAATACGCGATCACTTGGGCCAGTTGTGGCAGCGTCGCGAAGCGGCCCCGGCCGCCGTGCGGACAAGGCTCGTCTTGACGACACGATGGACAAAGATCGCCTGTACGGCCGCCGCCGTCGTTCTTCTGGGGCTGTTGATCGGCCTGCTCTCTCAGTCAGGCAGCCCCGCCTATGCCCTGGAGCAGACCATCGCTGCCGCCGAGGGCATCTGCCAGTTCCACTTCCAGTTCCATGCCAGTCCAGACTCGCTCGGCAAAGAGGCGTGGATCGAATACGACCCCGATGGGACCCTGCGGAGCGTCCGCGTGGACTTTGCCACGACAGAGACCCGGTCCACCATGGTCTGGGACCGGGGGATCACTCAGTGGCATGGACGCGAGACTGAGCTGTGGCTCTTCGACGATCAGGAATACACGGACAAGGTGCTCTTGTTCGCCCACCGGTACGATCCGAGACAGGCCATCGGGTACCTCCAGGAACGGATGCAGGAGGGGGGAATCCGCGTGGAAGTCGGCCGGCACGCCAAAGCGGCGGACCCGATCACGGTGGCGGTGACATACGATGCGAACACTTTTCTGATCGATACGCCCAAGCCGCCCATGCGTGAGGTGTTCGCGATCGATCCCGTGACGAAGTTGATCTTGAGCGTGCAGGTGGAGACGCTCCAGGACGATCATTACGCCAGCGCCGGCGTCTATGAGTACCTCGATTATGGCCAGCCGTTCCGAGCGGGGCTTTTCGACCTCAGACAGGAGATCGCCGATGTGAACTGTTCCGACACCACGGGGATTCCCATGGGAATCGAACAGGGAGCGCTTTCCAAGGAAGAGGCGGCGATCGAGGTGGTCGACGCGTTCCTTGGAGCCTGGGCTGCGAAAGACTACGACAGGGCCGCACAGATCCACGGCTACAATGCAATGGGAGAGGCCAGGAGTCTCCGCGACCGGGTGCTGCGGAGCAAGAACATCCTGCAGGTCCTTTCCATCGGGCTGCCGGCCGCTCCGACGCGGCCCCTGACCGGGCTGCTCGTGCCCTGCACGGTGCAATACGAGGCGAATGGAACCATTCAAACGGGCAGCTTGGAATTCCGCGTCAGCGAAAGCTCCCGGAATCGCTGGCGAATCCGCGACCTCCGGCAGAGCGGGTTGACTCCGGCCCAGAACGCCCAGGATCGTCCGACGAGCGTGCAGCCGGTTCGGTGACCTGGATCCTGAAGGCAGCTCACGGCGCACGTCGAAGAGCGTGCGCCGTGAGTTGCTGCAAAACCGTGACTGGCACGGTCCTTATAGCTGACTGGATTGGCCGGGCCGATCCGCCTTCGCGGAGCCCCAGGCCTTGTTGGGCGTCGGGCCCATCTGGAACACGAGCGTTCCGCCGCTGACGATCTGCTCGTGCGTGATCCAGCTTCGGGTGTACGGCTGGCCGTTCAGCGTCGCGGACTGGATGTAGACGTTCTCGGGCGAGTTGTCCTTGGCGATGACCGTGAACTTGCCGCCCTTGTAGAACTTCGGGTCCAGCGTGAAGCTGACCTCGTCCACCAGCGGGCTGCTGATGACGTAGACGTTGCTCGTCGGATCGACCGGGTAGAAGCCCAGCGCCGTGTAGACGTACCAGGCCGAGGTCTGGCCGCAGTCGTCGTTGCCGCAGATGCCGCCGTTGGTGTTGTTGTAGAGGGCCGAGGCCACCTTGCGGACGCGGGCCTGGGTCTTCCACGCCTGTCCGGCGTAGTTGTAGAGATAGGCGACGTGGTGACAGGGCTCGTTGCCGTGGGCGTACATGCCGATCAAGCCGGTGACGTCGACCAGTTTGTTGGGAATCTGCTCCGTCGTGTCGAACATCTCGTCGAGCTTGGCCACGAACTTGTCGTCGCCGCCGAACTTGGCGATCAGGCCGGGGACGTCGTGCACGACGAAGAACGTGTATTGCCACGCGTTGGCTTCGGTGAACGCTTCGAACTCGATTCGCTTGGGATCGAATGGAGTCACCCACTGGCCGTTCTTGAGACGGCCGCGAGTGAAGCCGGTCTCGGGATCGAAGACGTTCTGCCAGTTCCCTGATCGCTTCTCGTAGGTCGCCGCGACGTCGGGCTTGCCCAGCGCCCTGGCGAAGCGGGCGATGCAGATGTCGTCGTATGCGTACTCCAGCGTCTTGGACGTGCTCTGGTTCTTGCCTTGCTGCGGCACGTATCCCATCTCGCGGTACAGGTCCAGTTGCTCCCGCTTCTTGTTGACCGAGGAGATCATGTCGGCCAGAGCCTCCTGCGCGTCCCACTGGCGGAAGCCCTTGTTGTACGCGTCGACGATGACGGGGATCGCGTGGTTGCCGATCATGCACCAGTTCTCCTTGCCGGACTCCGTCCACACAGGCAGGGTC
>JBDKUU010000865.1:0-8512 GCA_039679525.1 Phycisphaerales bacterium
AGCTTCCGAGGCCAGGGCGAGTACTACAACTGCATGCTGAACGTCGACGGCAAGCAAGTCAAGACCACCAAACATATCTCCGACGAACTGACGGACTACGCGGTGGACTGGCTCAAGCAGGACCGCAAGAAGCCGTTCTTTCTCTACCTCTCGCACAAGGCGGTCCACGCGATGTTCGAGCCCGCCAAGCGGCACCTGGACAAGTACAAGGACGCCCCCCTCGACTATCCCGCCAGCATGGCCGACACCGAGGCCAACTACCGCGGCAAGCCCCGCTGGGTCAAGGAGCAGCGCAACAGTTGGCACGGCGTGGACTACATGTACCACGGCCAGATGGAGTTCGACACGTTCTACCGCCGCTATTGCGAGACGCTGCTGAGCGTCGACGACAGCATCGGCCGAGTGATGGACTGCCTCAAGGAGATGGGCCAGGACCGGTCCACGCTCGTGTTCTACATGGGCGACAACGGCTTCTGCTTCGGCGAGCACGGCCTGATCGACAAGCGGCACATGTACGAGCCCTCGATGCGAGTGCCCCTGTTGGCGTACTGCCCCGAGATCATCAAGCCCGGCACGAAGGTCGCGCGGCTCGTGCAGAACATCGACATCGCGCCGACGGTCCTGGAGGCCGCGGGCGCGGAGCCGCCGGAGAATATGGACGGCCGGTCGATGTTGCCTCTGCTGGCGGGCAAAGACGCCGCGTGGCGAAACGAGGTCTTTTACGAGTACTATTGGGAGGCGAACTTCCCGCAGACGCCCACAACGTTCGGCGTGCGGACCGATCGCTACAAGCTCATTCATTACCACGGCGTCTGGGAGACCGACGAGTTATACGACGTCCAGAGCGACCCGGACGAGATGAATAATCTGATCGACAAGCCGGAGCATAAGGCGCTCGTCGCGGACCTGCGAAAACGCATGTACGATTGGCTCGAGAAGACCAATGGCATGCAGATCCCGCTTCGCCGCGAGGTCGGCGGCAAGAGCGACAAGCGAGGGCCCAAAACCGCTTCGGAATTCAAGTTCCACGAAGAGAGCAAATGAGCGACACCGTGCCGGAACCATCTTCTGTAGGGTGGGCTCTTAGCCCACGCGTTCCCATTTCGATGTGTTTCCCCGCGTGGGCTAAGAGCCCACCCTACGCGAGAGTCGCCGCGCTCTCAGAGGACGGGAGATGACGGCGCCGAACCTGGCACACGCGTTCTCGCCGCGCCACCATTTCCTCGTCGCCATCGACTCGGACGGCACCGTGTTCGATACGATGACGGTCAAGCATCGCGAGTGCATGTGCCCGGCGATGATCGAGTGCTTCGGCCTGGAGCCGATCGCCCAGGCGGCGAGAGAGTGCCTGGATTTCGCGGGCCTGTTCAGCAAGACCCGCGGCGCGAACCGCCACAAGACCCTGCGGCGAGTCCTCGGCGAATTGCTGCCGAACCATCCGATGGTCGCAGGCAGCGGCTTCGTCGTCCCCCCACTGACCCACTACTTCGCATGGGTGGACGACCCCAACAGCGTCCTGAGCGGCGAAGGGCTCCGACGCGCGATCGACGGCCACACAGACCCGGCCAAGAGGGAACTGGAGTTGGTCCAGGCTTGGAACGATCAGGTCAACGAGCGCAACGAGCAGAAGACCGGCGGGATTCCGCCGTTTGCGTTTGTACGGGAATGCATCGAAAAGATGCACGGCAAGGCCGATGTCATCGTCGTCTCGACGGCGCCATGCCGGACCCTGGCGCGAGAGTGGAACGCGTGCGGACTCGCACAATACGTGACGGCGATTGCGGGCCAGGAGTTGGGCACGAAAGCCCGATGCCTTGAATCGGCCGCGAAAAGCCGCTACAATGAGAACTGCGTCCTGATGATCGGCGACGCACCGGGCGATCTGAAAGCCGCGAAGGCCAACGACGCCCTGTTCTATCCGATCGATCCGGGCGACGAAACAGCCTCGTGGGAACGGTTCCATGACGAGGCGATGGAAAAATTTTTCGAGGGCACATACGCGGGCCGATACGAGAGAGGACTCATTGAGGAGTTCGACTCGCGTCTGCCCGAGAAGCCGCCGTGGATGTAGGGTGTGCCATGCACACCTTCTTTGACAGGATGGTGTGCATGGCACACCCTACGAGGCTCCGCTGCACAATTCGAAATCAAAAACGGACATCCGGCCGGGCGCCGGCGTTTCGATCATTTGGGTCTTGGTCCTTTGGATTTGTTTCGAGTTTCGATATTCGGATTTCGAGATTTCGAAGAATGGTGATCTATGCTTTATTTCAGTCGCGGAAGTGAACACGACAGTCTGAACGCCGACGATCTCAAGCAGGGCTTGTACGCCGCCCTGGAGAAACTGGGCAAGAGACAGAAGGTCCTGGCTTTGCCGCCGGACATCACACGGCTCCATTCGCGGTCGGGCGAACTCACCCGCTTCGCCTGGCAATACTACGGCAAGGGCCTGACCGACGTGCTGCCGGCTCTGGGGACGCACTTCGCGATGACCGAGCCCGAGATCCAGAAGATGTTCGGCGAAGTCCCGGCGGATCTCTTCCGCGTGCACGACTGGCGAAACGGCTTCACCACGCTGGGCGAGGTCCCCTCCACTTTCATCCGCGAGGTCAGCGAGGGCAAGCTGGACTGGTCCTGGCCCGCGCAGATCAGCAAGCTGATCGCCGACGGCGGGCACGATCTGGTCCTGTCGTTCGGTCAGGTCGTGCCGCACGAGGTCATCGGCATGGCCAGCTACAACAAGAACGTCTTCGTCGGCACCGGCGGTTCCGAAGGCATCAACAAGAGCCACTTCCTCGGCGCCGTCTACGGCATGGAACGGATCATGGGCCGGGCGGACACCCCGGTCCGCAGGGTGCTCAACTACGCCTCCCACTTCGCCAGGCACCTTCCCATCGTGTACGTCCTGACGGTCGTCGGCGCGACGCAGTCGGGTCCGGCGACGAGGGGCCTGTTCGTCGGGGACGACGTCGAGTGCTTCCACAAGGCCTGCGAGCTGGCGCTAAAGGTGAACTTCACGATGCTCGACGAGCCCTTGAAGAAGGTGGTCGTCTACCTCGACCCCGAAGAGTTCAAGAGCACCTGGCTCGGCAATAAGAGCATCTACCGCACCCGTATGGCGATGGCCGACGGCGGGCAGTTGATCGTCCTGGCCCCCGGCCTCAAGGAGTTCGGCGAGGACAAGGGCATCGACAAGATGATCCGCAAATACGGCTACGTCGGCACGCCGAAGGTGCTGCAGCTCGTCCGGGACAATGAGGACCTGCGATCCAGTCTCGGCTCGGCGGCCCACCTGATCCACGGCTCGACCGAGGGCCGCTTCACGGTGACCTACTGCCCCGGCTCGCTGACGAAGCAGGAGATCGAAAGCGTGAACATGCAATACGCCGACCTGCGAACGATGATGGCGAAATACGACCCGAAGAAGCTGAAAGACGGCCCGAATAAGGTCGCCGGCGAAGACATCTTCTACATCTCCAACCCCGGCCTGGGCCTGTGGTCCACCCGGGCTCGGTTCAAATAGAATGACTCCACAATAGGCAACAACGTATCTCAGAGAAAATCACGAAGCAGGCTCACGCAATCACAGTCATGTATCTCGACTTGATCGCGCCCATATATAGTGCCGGCCCGTTTCAGACCCGCAGCGAAATGGGACCGAATGTCCTGGATTTCCTTTGGCTTCGACCCCATGGCGGTCCCAAAGATGTTATGTTCCGACCTCAAAGTATCCGGAATGCCCAGAGCCTTCAGGTTTTCACCAGCGTAACCGAACCCAAGGAAGAATATCCTCTCGGCATTCCTAATCTCCTCACGCGCCTTCTCCAGTCCAGGATTCATCCTCTCATCATGAACCACGTACAGACTCTGTACCATACCAGGGAGTTTGCCGTATGACTGGGAGTCATCGAGCCCGTACTCAAGTACCTTGGACGCATCATTATCCTGCCATGGTAGCGGTGCGAGCTTTCCGTACACGTGGCTGATCGTGATTTGGTTGATCTGCTCCCTCACGTTTTCTCGATTCGCGTCTTCAAATGAATGGAGGCTTCGGAATAGAAAATGCTCCAATGAACGATCATAGTTGAAGGTAATGAACGCTACCTTGTTCCGCGAGAATTCCCTGTAACCGTCCTTGGTGATGGATTCGCGTGTCATTCTGTCATAGAGTAGGGAATACCAGTCCAACTCTGGCTTCTTCGTGTTGTGGCCGAAGCGACTTTCACGCTCATGACGTAGTATGCTGAGTAGAATGGCAAGCTTCCCGATTGTCCTGAACCGAGGCTGCCTTGAGAGAAATAGATCGATGGATTCCATATTGTTCGGTCCGTCGAACACGCTGAGGAACGCCGTCGCATCACTCGTCGTCAGATAACCCCTGCGTACTCTCTCCTTGTCCCCCTCTCGGCAGACAACAAGATGATCCCCATAGCTCTTTCGAAAGTTGCGGATGATATCGCATCGAAGTTCTTTAGCTGTTGGCAACCCATAGGGACAGCTGGCACCGGCTCCAAGGATGAACACCGTTCGCTTCTCAATCATGGCAATACGGACCTCCAATCAAGTGCGCCTAATCTCAAAGGGCACTATGTCTCTGGAGGCGGAGAGCGTCAAGGCAATTCCGCCTCTGGCGAGGCGGGAGTTTTTCGCTTTGGGGCCCCCGGCACGTGTTTCAAGAGGGGTAGGCACCCCACGTGGGCGGCACCTACCCGTACCGTTAGGCATCGCCACGGTGCTCGGGTCGCACTCCTGCGTTGCCCTATCCCCCGTGACGGTCCCTTCATCATACCACGTGCGTAGCCAAATCCATATGCGATTGACTCCACAATCATCACCGGAGGCGAAGGCACTGCCGGGGACATCGGCCGCAGCCGACCTATGAAGACACTTGATCGATGTGCCCCTGCCATCGTCCCCGTAACGTGTCGGAGGCCCCAAAGCGGTAAACTCAATGCGGATGGCCGATCTTGAGGTTGCGTCGATGGCGACGCGACACCGTTAGCGGTGCGGCCGTGAAGGCGGGTTTCATCGGAAAAGCTAGCGTCCGTCTTTCCTGATCGTGAACGGTACTGGAGCCCACGCGTCCTCCAGATGCTTCTGAGTCACAACCATTGGCGCAGCTTCGAGAAAGCGACCCCCAAGACCATAATTTCTTGCCGGCAATGAAGTAACGAGCCAGATCACCATTTTGCGCAGGCGCGCAAAATGGTCGCATGGGATCGGCCAGCGAACGCGGAATCGCGGATTTCCGCCTCTTCCGCTTCGCCCGTCGCCGAGTGGCATGGAATGGCAATCGTCGAATGTCACTGTTGCCCATATTGGGGGGCGGAGGTTCGCTCTGCTTTGGGCTGCGTGCCGAGACCCGGGCGGAGACATACGTTCTTGAATCGGACCCAATAGAGTGGGCGGACCTGCAGGCGGAACTCGGCGATGTCGTCTGCGTCGGCGTCGTAATAGCCCCGCCATACCGCCAGCTTGTTCGCGTGGCTCGTTTCCGACTGCATGAAAGGCACTTCCTTGCCGTTCGGCCCGATCGCCAGCACGCAGACTCTACCTGGTCACGATGAAACACAGATCGTAACGTTCGCCTTTGCCGACTTCGTCTCTCTCTTTGCCGCCGTTGTCCTCGCAGTCGTCCGAGATGCTGTAGAGCAGGTAGCCGGGCTCCGTGCGGCGGTAGCGAATCAGTTGGCCGTCGAAGGGGTCGATGGGAACTTCCGCCAGGTACGCCGGCACGAGGTCCGTCAACTGCTCGGGCAGTTTGCCGTTGACCAGCCGATATCGCTCGATCGCCAGGCCCGTCCCGGCCAGATCCAGATGCGCGTGGGCCCGCGAATCCAGGACCGAAATCCTGGCTATCGCCGGGGTCAGCATCTTGGCCGCGATGTGCACTACCGAGAGTCCCTGGATGCGGGTCTCGATCTCGTCGAATTTCGCCATTCGCTGCATCGGGGGAAGGCCGGCGGCTTGCACGCAACTCTCCATGTGGTCCAGGATGTCGATGAGTCCCTGCGATCGAACGCCGGGGAGTTTCAGGACTCTTGCCTCCATGCCCGTCGCCACCAGGGACGGGTCCCTGACGCACTCGATCATGCTGCACCGCTCTGTGGTCATCGCATACGTCAGATCGATCCTCTCGCCGGCCGCCGCCAGGGCATCCGAGAGTTCCCTCAACTGCGGGTCCGTGAAGGTCGTCAGGTTCAGGGCCCATTCCAGGGCCGTGATGGTCAACCCGCTGCAGCCCATGTGAACCAGATACGGCATCAGCAGCGGCTCGCGGCGCAGCGAGTCCCCCAGGGCCAGCGAGTCCTCGATGCAGCTCACGACCGCCTCGGAATCCCCTTTGCAGGCGTGATGCACCACCGCGAGTTTCAGCAGTTGCCCGCAGGACCGGAGATTGCTGAGGTCCGGGTTCATCTTATGGTAGTCGTAGTCGTATCGGCAGGTTTCGACGCCCGCGGCCTGGTGCAGCAGAGCGAGGCACTTCTCGTTGGCGGCCAGGCAGTCCGCGACGACCTGAGCCATCGGTTCGGCGAGCACGGTTCCCCGCGGGAGCGGCACCGTCTTTTTTCCGACGAAGGGGACATTGACATCCGCGGCCGGCGACGCATAGGCCCCGAAGGCGCCCTGGTACAGGGGCGCGGCGTTGTCCACGCCCATGGGCAGCTTGTTCTGAAGGGCCAACTCGGCCAGGCTCGTCGGCTGCCCGGTGGCGCGCAGGGCCTCGATCCGCCGATTGGCGCCGCTGCTCAGCAGAGCCAGATGCAGAATGCCCGCGATCAGCAGCGCCGCGAATATCACGAGGATCACGTGTCGAATCTTCAGCTTGAACTTGCCGCCGCGGTGAGTGTCCTCATGGTCGTGCTGCATGCTCAACTCCTGCCGTTGTCCCTGCCGCCTATCGAGAAACGATGAAGCACAGGTCGTAGGGCTTGTCCTTGCCAACCTCGTCTCTCTCTTTACCGCCGTTGTCCTTGCCGTCTTCCATGATGCTGTAGAGGACATAGCCCGGCTCCGTCCGCCGATAGCGAAGCGGCTGCCCGTCGAACGGGTCCAGAGGGGCCCGGTCCAGATATTTCGGCACGAGGTCAGTCAGTTGCGCCGGGATTCCCCCGGTCGCCAGGCGAAATCGCTCGATCGCCAGCGACGTTCTGGCCATGTCCACATGTGCGCATCGTCGCAAGTTGAGTTCCCCGAACCGCAGGGTCGTCGGGGCCACTACCTGAGCCATTGCGTGCAGCTTTGAGAGTCCGCGGAGACGCTTGTCGATCTCACGAAACCGCGCCGCCTGTTGTGCGTACGGGAGCCCGGCGGCCTCGATCGAGGCTCCCATGTGGTCCAGGATGTCGATGAGCGAACTCGACCGAACGCCGGGCAGCTTGAGAAACAGAGATGCCGGTCTGGTCGCTTCGGTCAGCGAAGGATCTCTGATAAGCTCGATCAGATAACATCGTTCGCTGATCAGGGCCTGCGCGAGGTCGGTCGCTCCGGCCGTGGCGGCCAGCGCGTCGTCGAGGTCCTTCAACTGCGAGTCCGTGAACGTCGCCATGTTCAAGGCTCGCTCCAGACCGGTGATGGCCGCCCCGGTGCAGCTCATGTGCATCACGAAGGGCATGAGGCCCGGCTCTCTCTGCAGCGAGTCCCCCAGACGCAGCGCGTCCCTGAAGCAGGCGACCACCGATTCCGCGTCGCCCTTCTGCGCATGGTAGATGATGGCCATCTTCAGCGACAATGCGCACCCCCGCAACTCCTTGAAGTGGGGAAATTCCCGGCGATAGTCGGAATCGTACCGGCAGTCCTGGATGCCCGCCGCCTGGTGCAACAGCGAGAGGCATTTCTCGTTGGCGGCCAGGAAGCTCGCGATGTCCCTGGCGACCGGTTCGGGAAACGCGGCCTTTCGATCGGACGGCTCCCTGGCCCGACCCAGATAGGGCACATTCGCGTCGCCGGCCGGGTGCACGTAGGCCGCGAAGGCGCTCGTGTACAGGGGAGCGGCGTTGTCCATCCCCATGGGCAGCTTGTTGCGAAGGGTCCACTCGCCCATGCTCGTCGGCTGCCCCGCGGCGCGCAGGGCCTCGATCCGCCGATTGGCCTTGCTGCTCAGGATCGCCACATGTAGAATGCCCGCGACCAGCAGCACCGCGAGTATCCCGAGAATTACGTGTCGAACCTTCAGCCGAAATCGCTTGCCGCGTCTGTCGTGGTCACCATCGTGACTCATGCCTGGTCCCTCTCAATCTCACCATTCGCTCTGTCGCAGCCCGCGGCGTCTCAGGCGGGCACTGTCCGGCTTCGACAACGACAGGATCATACCATAAGACGCCGCAAACCGGGAAACGTTAATCCACATGATGAAAGAGGGATGGGCGGCTCTGGCCCAGACCCCGAGATCTTTCGCTTTATGCCAGCAGCATGATGGAGTCGGAGAGGGCTCCGCAGAATCCCCCCACGACGGAATCCACGGTCTTGCGTTCGACAGATGGCCTGGATCGAATCCGGTCCGGCTTGTCCG
>JBDKUU010000866.1:0-4586 GCA_039679525.1 Phycisphaerales bacterium
GCGAGGACGTCAACGCGGTGACGGTCACGACGCCCGAGGGCTCGTACGTGCTGCATGCCGACAAGAAGGGCGGCGACAACGTGCTCATGGACAACGCCCCCGCCGACAAGAAGCTCAAAGAGACCGACGTCAAGAGCGTGTTCACCGCTCTGCAGGGGCTGCGTTTCGACGACGTCAACGCGCCGGCCAAGATCGAGGGACTGAACTTCGATCACAAGTACGTCGCCCGCATGAAGGACTCCACGGAGTACACGCTGGAACTGGCCAAGAAGGGCGCAAAGATGTACCTCAAGGCGCGGGCCGTGTACACGAGCCCCGCCAAGGTGGCGATCGACCCGTCCAAGCAGGATTCGCCGGAGGAACTCAAGAAGAAAGAAGCGATCCTCATGGCCCAGGAAGGCGCCCAGCGATTCACGCTGCGGCACAAGAACTGGGTCTACGAGATCCCCGAATGGAAGGCCAAGTACCTGCTGATGCCGCAAGCGGATCTATTCGAAACCCCGGCCAAGCCTCCCGAGGCCAAGACCGAGACGCCGCAAGCGACCCCTGTGGCCGTGCCGACCTTGCCTGGGAATGCGTTGACGGCAGCCGGGCCCAATACGCCGGCCGCGGCCCCGCAGGCGGCGGAGCCGAACAAACCCAATTGAGCGAGGAGTCCGATTGAAGATCGATCGACTGGCCCTCGGTGAAGTCCAGACGAACTGTTACGTCGTCCGCGTGGACGAAGCCGCGACGGATTGCCTGGTCATTGATCCGGGGGCGGACCCCGAGCCGTTGGTCGAGTTGCTCCAGCGGCAGCATCTGAACCCGGTCGCGACGATCTTGACGCACGGCCACGCCGACCACATCGCGGGCGTCGCAACCTTGCGGCGGGACCATCCGCAGATGCGGGTGTACATCCACAGGCTCGACGCTCCGATGCTTGGCGATCCGGAGGCGAATCTGTCGGTGTTCGTCGGCATGATGTTTGCGACGGAGCCCGCCGACGTCCTCCTCGAAGACGGGGATACGATCGACCTGGCCGGGATCAAGCTGGCGGTGCTCCACACACCCGGCCACACACCCGGCGGGATCTGTTTCTATGCTGCCCAGGAGGGTGTGGTCTTCGCGGGGGATGCTCTGTTCGCGGGTTCAATAGGGCGTTCGGACTTCCCCGGCGGCGACGAGCGTCAGTTGGTCGAAGGCATTCGCACGAAACTGCTCACGCTGCCCGATGCAACGGCGGTCTACCCTGGGCATGGAATGAGAACGTCAATCGGCCGGGAGAAGCGGGCCAATCCGTACGTCAGGGGATAGTTTCAAGTGTGAAGTAATGGAGAGTTGCCCCTTGAAACTTCACACTTCAAACTTGAAACTTCTTAGAATGCATTGAAGTACTCGGGCCGGCCGTCGTCGCTGTCGTAGCCGGTGGCGTCCGCGGACTCGACGTCGACGCGAATCCGCTCGATCTTCTCCGCCTTGCCCGTGCTGCTTTCCACCATGATCAGTGCGCCGTTCATGCGGATATCGCCCGTGGCGATTTCGAACGGCACCGGCATCTGCGTGCGGAACGCCTTCAGGACGCTCTCTTTCTTTCGGCCCAGGACGGAATCGTGCGCCCCTGTCATCCCGACGTCGCTGATATAGGCCGTGCCTTTGGGCAGGATTCGCTCGTCGGCGGTGGCGATGTGCGTGTGTGTCCCGAAGCAACAGACGGCCCGCCCGTCGACGTGATAGCCCATGGCCACCTTTTCGCTGGTCGCCTCCGCATGCATCTCGACGACGATGATCTCGGCCTGCTGGCGGAGCCTGGGGATCAGCTTGTCGGCGGCCGCGTAGGGGCAATCCGCGGGCTTCATGAAGAGCCGGCCGATCAGCGTGATCACGCCGACCGTGGGGCCCTTGGCCGTCTTGTAGATTGCGGTGCCTCGACCCGCGGCTTGATCGGAGAGGTTGGCGGGGCGGGTGATGTTGTCGGCCCGTTCGAGCGTTTCGATGATGTCGCGTTTGCGAAAGGCATGGTCGCCCAGCGTGATGATGTTCACGCCGTAACGAAGCAGCTTTTCGTAGATCTGCGGGGTGAGGCCGGAGCCGCCGGCGGCGTTCTCCGCGTTGGCGATAACACAGTCGATAGATCGTTCGGCGATGAGGACCTTGAGCTTGTCCGCCAGAGCGCGCCGGCCCGGTCGGCCGACGATGTCGCCTATGCACAAGATATTCAATTTCATAGCACGACCTTTGATTTTGGTCCTGGGTCCTTCAGACTACTACGAATCAGAAGGACCCAGTGGACCAAAACCTAATCTCTTGGCGTTATCGAAGCCCGCGGCCTACTTGGCGTACTCGATGCAGCGAACCTCGCGAAGCAGCGTCACCTGAATCTCGCCGGGGTAGGTCATGTCCTGCTCGACCTTGGTGGCGATGTCGCGCGCGACCTTCATGGCGCACTCGTCGTCGATCTGGTTGGCGTCGACGATCACGCGGATCTCGCGGCCGGCCTGGATCGCGTAGGCGGTTTCCACGCCCTTGAAGCTGGTGGCGATCTCTTCGAGCTTCTCCAGCCGCTTGATGTAGCGTTCGAGCGTCTCGCGTCGGGCGCCCGGCCGGGAAGCGCTGATGGCGTCGGCCGCCGCGACCAGCGGCGTGTACGGGTTGTCCGGCGGAACATCGCCGTGGTGGCCCGCGACGACGTTGAGCACGATCGCCGACTCGTTGAATCGCTTGAGGAAGTTGGCCCCGATGGTGGGGTGGTTGCCCTCGACGTCATGGTCGATGGCCTTGCCGATGTCGTGGAGCAGGCCGGCCCGACGGGCGACCGAGCCGTCCAGGCCCAGCTCATCCGCCATTGCCTGGCTCAGGAAGGCCACTTCGACGCTGTGCCGAAGGACGTTCTGGCCGTAGCTGGTGCGGAAGCTCAGGGCCCCCAGAAGGCTCAGCAGCTTGTTGGGCAGGCCGCGGACGTTGGTCTCCACCGCGGCGTCTTTGCCGACCTGGAGCACTTTGTGATTGACGTCGTTCTTGGTCTGGGCGACCAGTTCCTCGATTCGCGACGGGTGAATCCGGCCGTCCTGGATGAGCCGCTCCATGGAAAGGCGGGCGACCTCTCGCCGGACGGGGTTAAAGCCGCTGACGACCACCATGCCGGGAGTGTCGTCGACGATGACATCCACGCCGGTGGCCTTTTCGAAGGCCCGGATGTTGCGGCCTTCACGGCCGATAATGCGGCCCTTCATGTCGTCGTTGGGGATTTCGACTGTCGAGACGGTCACTTCGCACGTCTGCTCGGCGGCGTACCGCTGGATGGCGGTGCTGATGACCTCGCGGCACTTGTCGTCGGCCACTTCCTTGGCCTCGTCGACCTTCCGCTGAATCAACGCGGACATCTCGTGCTCGCACTCGTCTTCCAGGCGTTTGAGGAGCAACTGGCGTGCTTCTTCCATCTGCATGCCGGTGATCTTGAGCAGTTGGTTCTTCTGCTGGGCGATCAGAACGGTGAGCTGCTTATCCTTGACGTCGACGTTGCGGATTCGCCGCTCGCATTCCTGTTCCTGGAGCTTGAGATTCTTCTCCTGTTCCTGCAGGAGATTGGTCTGGCGTTCCAGGACATCCTCCCGCTTGGAGAGCCTGTTCTCATTCTCTCGCAGCTCCCCGCGGATGCGGTTCACCTCGACTGTGAATTCCTCCTTCTTTTTGATGGCTTCGGCCGCCGCTTCGATTTGGGCGGTCTTGATGATGTTTTCTGCTTCTCTCTTTGCGCCTTCGACTTGTCTTTGGTGGTCTTCGTCTCTCGCCTTCTTGCCGGCTCGTTTGACCATCTCGTAGACGGCCGCAACAAGGCAGGCTCCGAGCAGAAAACCTAACAGCGTGCCCTGCAAAGGGGTAACCGCTAAAGCTAAAACGGCGTCCATGTTCCTACCTTTCCACACCACAGAGTTAAACCAGCACCGGTTGAGGGCAAACTACGGGTGGACTGGCAGGAAAGCTCCAAAGAAGGGATCGTGAAACGCGACAGACTTCCCGCGTGGGTGTAGAATCAGCTCGGCAGGGCCAAAGCCCCATTGGCATCCTGGTCCAAAACAGGCTGCCGACTCGCCAGGTACCGAAGCTCTACCGTCTTTATCCTCAACAACACCCCTCCGACGCTGGGAAGCAATGGTTCATGAAAGGTCAATCCCGTTTCACTCGAAACTCACTTGTGCGGTTGCCGGTAAGAGGGTTGATGTTACGTCGTTTATAGCCTCGGCCTCGGCAACCTCAAAGTGTCTCTGCAACTTAACTGCCATTTTGAGATAAGCTCAAATACCCGCCCATCTCCCGATCCCATCCGCCGGGCATCACATACACCCGAGCGGGCAGGGACAACCCACAACCGTGTTGGCTCACAGTTGTTCCTATCGTCGGTCATGTTAGAAGAGTGCTAAACCAGCGTCAAGGAAAAAAGCGACAAAATCACCTGGATTGGCACGGCAGTTGACAAGCTCGATCTCAAATCCCGAGGCCGACAGGGGATTATCGGGCCTATCCCGAAAGGGATACGCCTTCAGGAGGACAACCTCGGCTATGAGGCTGGTTGGCAGGTCGGGCAGCTACGTCTAGCGCGGCGACTC
>JBDKUU010000867.1:0-9155 GCA_039679525.1 Phycisphaerales bacterium
GGTCTACGAGCAGACAGAAGCCTTCTCCCCCGTGACGCCCTACATCCTGGAAGCCTTCGTGCGATACTCCCGGCTGTTCGGCACGGATGAATTCACATTCATGATCCGGTACATTCACGTGTTCCTCGAAAAGGACCTGAAGGTGATGCACGAAACCCAGCGGCATCTGGCGACCTCGTACGGCACGAGCCGCGACCGCATCGCCTTCAATTCCGTGGCCTACACCATGTATGCCTATTCCCTGATCCTGCCCTGGCTGAATCCTGCGCAGCGGGATGCGGCCCTGGGGCGAGTCCGCAAGCTGTACGCCTACTTGTGCGACGGACAGCGTCCGGACGGTTCGTGGTTCTATTCCCCGGGCGGCCGGTCCTTCATCGACTGTTTTCACTCCTGTTTCGTCCTGAAGAACATCCTGAAGACCGGGCGGAGCATTCCCTTGGCGGATTCGGCGGACGTTGTGACGAAGGGCTACGAGTATCTGCTGGCCGCGTTCCGGGACGAACACACGGGGCTGTTCAAACGGTTTTCCGTCCGCAACAAGCCCGGCGTCGTGAAGTACGACCTGTACGACAACGCGGAAATGCTCAACCTGGCGATACTGGTCAACGATCGCGAACTCGTCGATTCTCTGATGCGGCGGATCTCCTGCTGCTTTGTTCGCGATGGGCGGAGCGTATACTCCAAGATCGACTGTTTCAACAGGCTGCGGGATCTCAATACGCTGCGATGGGCGGTCCTGCCCTATCTGTACGCCGTCTCCGAGTATCTGCTGTATGCGTAAGCTCTGCGTCCTTCTGTACTACGTGTTCGTGTCGCGTCTGCCGGGGTCGCGGTTCTCCGTGAGGCTCAGCCACCTGCGGAGGTGGTACGTCTCGAAGGTGCTGGGCATCATGGCGTGGGACGCGGAGAGCGAGTTTCAGAACAACATCTACATCGGAGACGGCTCGAAGGTCCGTATCGGCAAGTGCTGCAAGATTAGCGAGAACGTGTTTTTGCAGGGGGGGACCATCGGAGACTACGTCATGATCGGCCCCAACACCGCGATTCTCACGAAGTCGCATCAGCACGAATCCACCGACATCCCGATGGTCAAGCAGGGCGAAACCGAAGATCGAATCCCGGTGGTCGAGGATGATGTGTGGATCGGCCGAAATGCGATCATCCTGCCCGGCCTGCGGATCGGCGCCGGCAGCATCGTCGGCGCGGGAGCCGTCGTGACCAGCGATGTGCCGCCCTACAGCGTGGTGGGGGGCGTGCCGGCGAGGATCATTCGCAAGCGGATCGTCGGCTCGCCGGGACACGCTGAGGATCTTGCCGGGGGACGACTGACGGTCGGCCCCGGGGCTACGTAATCTGGTTGTCGATGAGGGGGGTATGCCATGCGGGTGTGGATCGACTGCACGAATTCTCCCCACGTGAATTTTTTCGCGGGGATGATTCGCGATTTGATGCGAGACGGGCACGAAGTGACCATCACGTGCAGGCCGCTGGCCAATACCGTCGATCTGCTGAAGCTCCAGGGGTTCGATTATCGCGTGGTGGGCCGACACTACGGGGCCAACGCCATCAAGAAGGCGCTGGGGTATCCCGTGCGGGTCTCCCAACTGGCGGCGTTCCTTCGCGGCAAACGCATCGATGTGGCGATCGGGCACAGTTCCTTTGAGCTTCCGGCCGTATCCCGGCTCCTGGGCGTGCGGAGCATATATCTGAACGACAATGAATATGCGGTGGCGAATCGCGTGGCGTTCCCCTGCGCCACGACGATCATGATTCCGGAGTTTCTGTCTCTCGATAAGGTGCGGAGGCAGTGGGCGAACCCTCGGAAGGTGGTCCGCTATCCCGGCGTGAAAGAAGCGATCTACCTGTTCCGACTCGAGACGGCCTGTCGTGACGCGTGCGAGCGGCGATCCCCGGGGAAGATCTTCATCCGTCCGGAGCCCTCGACCGCCCAGTATTACTCCGGCGGCGTCAACTTCATGGACGATCTCATCGGAAAGCTGAAAGAACGGTACGCCGTGGTCGTCATGCCGCGGGATCAACGCCAGGCGGAGCACTACCGACAGGACCGGTTCGACGGAGTGGTGATTCCGGCCAGGCCTCTGTCGCTGGAGGCCGTGATCGCGGAGTGTTCTCTCTTCATCGGGGCGGGAGGCACGATGACGAGAGAGGCCGCGGTGGTCGGGATTCCCACGATCTCGACCTACCAGGACGAACTGCTCGATGTGGATCGGTATCTCATCGCCCGGGGACGCATGGTCCACGAGCGACGGCTGACCGCCGACCGGGTGGTCGAGCTGATGGAGAGCGCGCGGGAACGCGGGCCGAGCACGGAACTGCTCGAAAAGGGACGAGAGGCGTACCGCCTGATCCTCTCGCATGTATTGAATGGCGGGGCGGCCGTTCCTCACGGCGGATAGGGCTGGGCAGATGGCCGAGATGCTTCTCCCGAAGGACAAGAAGTTCGCGTTCACGATCGTCGACGACACGGACGATGCGTTCCTGGAGAACATCCGGCCCATCTATGATTTTCTCACGGATCGGCGCGTGTTCATCACGAAGACCGTGTGGGTGTACCCCCCGCGGGACGCCGAGTCGAAAGGGGACAGTCTTCAGAACGTCGAGTACCTCAAGTATGTGCGGGAGCTCAAACGCCGGGGCTTCGAGATCGCCCTGCACAACGTCGGCAGCGGGAGTTATGCAAGAGCCGAAATCCTGGCCGGATTGGAGACATTCCGCGAGCTCCTCGGCGAGTACCCGAAGATCCACATCAATCATTCGTACAATCAGGACAACATCTACAGCGGCGACAAACGGTTCGGGTTTCCTTTCAATCGAGTCCTTCGAGTGCTGTATCCCAAGTACCGGGACTTCTCGGGAGAGGAGGAGAACAGCCCGCATTTCTGGGGGGACGTCCACAAGCAGATCATTCGCTTCAATCGCAATTACGAGTTCGACGAGATCAACCTCCTCAAGATCAACCCGGAAGCGCCGTATCGGGACCGCCGATATCGTCAGTATTCGAATTATTGGTTCTCCGCCGCCTTTGCGCCGAACCCGTGGTGTTTCAATCACCTGGTCACCCGGCGATCGATCGACAGACTCGAGCGGGAGGGCGGCATCTGCATCGTGTACACGCACCTGGGGTACTACATGCGAACCGGCGTCGTCGACCAGGGGTTCGTCAACAGGATTCGGTATCTCGCATCGAAAGGCACGGGCCTGTTCATTCCGGTGTCGCAGCTTCTCGACCACATCTTGAAGGCTCGAGGCTGCGACCAGTACCTCGACCCCGTGCGCAGATTCAAGCTCGAGTTCCTGCACCTGCTGACCCGGGCCAAGTACAGGTACATCAATCGAATCGACGATCGCGCGTTCAAACGCGCATATCCTTGAACGGGGATACGGACGATGGAGACGCAGCTCAGAGTGGGGATCATCACGCAGGCCGATCCGTTCTATCTGGCCGACACGCTCGACTATCTGCTGGGCATTCTGCCAAAAGACGGCATCGCCATCGTCGTGGCCGTGGTGTTTCCGGGCTCGCCTTTCGGCAGGAGAATGGGATTCACGGACAAGGCTCTCGCCACGCTCCGGACGTTCGGGCCGCGTTTCTTCGTGCATTATGGCCTGCGATACGCGTACTGCCGGATGCGTCCGGCCAAGAGCGTCGCCAGCGTGCTGGGCCGCCGGCGGATTCCGACGATCGCCGACATTCGAAATGTGAACGCCGAGGATTCCATCCGGCGGATCATGTCCTATCGGCCCGATATCCTGGTTTCCATCGGGGGCAATCAGATCTTCAAGAGGGACCTGATCCATGCGGCTCCCCAGGGGATGCTCAACCTGCACACGTCGTTGCTTCCGCAGTACCGTGGATTGATGCCGACGTTCTGGGTGCTCAAGAACGACGAGAAAGAGACGGGAGTGTCGGTCTTCGTCGTCGACGAGGGAATCGACAGCGGCGAGATCCTCGTGCAGCGGCGGGTCCCGATTCACGGCCAGACTCAGGCCCGACTGATCCGAGAAACCAAACGCGTGGGCATGGACGCGCTGGTCGAGGCGCTCCTGGCGATCAAGACGGACACGACGATGCGACTGCCCAATCCGGACGCATCGAGCACGTACTTCAAGTTCCCGACGAGGGAAGACGTGAAGGAGTTCTACCGAAGAGGGAAACGATTCTTTTGAGGGGGCATGGCCGCTGCGTTCGAACCCGTCGTTGGCGCCGTGTCTGCAAGGAGACGAGAACATGCTGCAAGGGGCGATCATTGGATTCGGACGTATGGGGATCACGCATTTTTCGATTCTGAACAGCCGCCCGGATGTCCGGATCGCGGCGATTTGCGACACGCATTCGTTCGTGCGGAGAAACGTGGAGAAGTACCTGCGCGTGCAGGCCTACAGCGACCACGAGAAGATGCTGAAGAACACGGAACTCGACTTCGTCGTGATCGCCACGCCGACGGCGACCCACAAGGAGGCCTCGCGAAGCGCCCTGCAGCGCGGTCTGCATGTCTTCGTCGAGAAGCCGTTCACGTTGAATCCTGCGGAAGGCCGCGAGTTGCTGTCTTTGGTCCAGGGCAGCGATCGCGTGAACCAGGTCGGGTATGTGCTGAGATTCGGCGACGTCTTCATGCAGGTCAAGAAGCTGTTGGATTTGCAGGCGATCGGGGATCTCCTCTCGTTCAAGATGGAGATGAGCGGCCCGACGGTGCTTCAGGACGCCAGGAGTTCATGGCGATCGAAGGGAGACGCCGGAGGCGGGTGTCTGTACGATTTCGCTTCCCATGCGGTGGACCTGGTCAACTACCTCGTGGGGGTTCCCCAAAAGACAGTCGGCGCCGTGCTTCAGTCCATCTATTCGCAGCAGGTCGAGGACGCGCTGGGTGCCACCCTTCTGTACGGCACGGGCCTATGGGGCAGTCTCATCGTGAACTGGAGCGACGCATCCTATCGCAAACCCTCCTATCGATTCGAGGTGCTGGGCAAGAAGGGCAAGATCATCGCGGATCTGCATTCGTACCGGGTGTTCTTCAGGGCCCCGCCTTCCCTGGAGGGCTTCACGGACGGCTGGAACCAGCGGCACATCACGGATTTCGTCAAGCCCATCCGCTTCTATCTGCGCGGGTTCGAATTCACCAGGCAACTTGATTACTTCGTCGACTGCATTGAAGGCAAGGCGTCGCCGGGCATGTCGTCATTTGCCAGCGCGATGGAAACCGACGTGGTCATCGCAAGCATTCGGGAAAACGCGGCTCGGGAAAAACGGAGTGAGAAATGGATCGCATAATATTCGGGGACAACCAGTTTTTCGGCATCAATCACATGTCTGAGGACAAGGCGCAGGCCCTGGCCGAGCGATTCAGAGACGTGCGGGCCATTCTCGACGTCGTGGACGCGGCGTACAGTTGCGGCGTCCACGCCTTCATGTTCAACACGCACGACAAGGTCGCCGAGATCTGCAAGCACTTTCTCGCGAATCCTCAGCGATATGCGGACCTGCGCTTGTATCCGTCGATGCCGTACGCGCACAAGTACGCGAACGCAGTCAACGAGAAGGGAATGATCGGGGCCTTGAACGATTTTCTCTTTGCGGGCCGTACGGCGGGCGAGGCGTTCGCGACGCTGGTTCGCGGAGGGCTCAGCATCGTCAACCGCGACATGATCGAGATCATGAAGCTGCTGGTCGACGCGGAGATGAGGATGTTCAAGGGCTTGAACGTACAAGCGATCTTTCTGCAGAACATCGTCTCGGATCTGTTGCTTGGGATGGGCGCTCGAGACATCGTCAAGGCGTTCGCGGAGCACGTGGAGGAGACCTACGGCGTCGATCCGGGGTTCAACACGATGAATATGCCGCTGATGGTCGAGTTCCTGGAGGACTGCGGCATCTCCAACCCGTTGGTGTGCTCGTCGATCAACAAGGCGGGGTACTTCATGAGCCCAGGCGTGAAGGAGTATGAGGAGACGCTCCGGACGCGATCCTTCAGAGCCATGGCGATGTCCGTGCTGGCTTCGGGGGCAATCGGGGCCGAAGAGGCGATTGCGTACGTGTGCGGCTTGCCGAACGTGCAGTCTGTCGTGTTCGGGGCGTCTTCACGAAGCCACATCGAGGAGACGAAGCGTCTGATTCTCTCCCATTGGCGGACGGGGGACGGCGAACCCCAGCGCATCCCGATCGCCGAAACGAAGCGCGCACACCAAGCGCAGACGGACCGGGAGGCGATTCCGCAAGCCACGTGACGGTCATCCGCTTGCTCGTGGCGGACCCATTCAGCCGTGTTTCAACCGAAGGCAGTCGCATCATGCGGGGGCGACTGCCTTCGCTCGTTATGGGGACAGACGAGCCATTTGGGCTCTGTTCGCGTCCGCGCGACGAATCGTCATCCCGCTTTTCTGCGGATCGTGCGAAGCGCGACCAAACCGACGCCAAGCAACCCGATCGCAGCGGGAGCCGGAATTGCGACGTCGTTGTTCAACGCTCCGATGGCCATATACTCGGTGCCGGAGTCGCCGCTGTAGATGCCCCAGAGTCGGATCGTGTCCACTCGATCGCCGGCCGGGACGGCGAAATCATCCAGGTTAATGTACGCGCAGTAGGCGCCGCCTTCGCCGGTCCACACCGTGGGATATGTGCGGGTGACCCCGTTGATGGTGATTTTCGCGGGCTCGCCAACGGGGTCCAACTCGCCCAGACCACTCGCTTCATACAGAACAAAATCGGCCCCGGTCCCGTTGACGATGGAATTGTCGGTGAAGATCGCCTGGAGATACGCGGCCGGATCGGCGGGGTGATTCTGCGCGTAAGACATGATATTGGGCCCGATCACGGCCGTGGGCTCGATCCAGCCGCCTTGCCCCACCACCACGACGTCGACGAACGCATTGTCGTCGAAAGCCTGACCAGCCAGCGTGGTTATGGCGTTGGCCGTTGTTCCGCCCAAGACGAACACCGCAGAGACCGCTATCCACAGTCCTCGATTCATCCCTGCACCTCCTCCTTTTCTCTCTCTGATCACTTCGCTCACGATGGGCGCACCAATCCCGTGGGGCCGGCGCGCAGACAAACGCCAAGCCCACACTATCGAACTTCCCTGTAAGTCTCCAACGATGTGCGGAGTTGCATCCTCCGATGCTCGGAATATCATGAACGAGTCTCCAGAGAATGTCAATATCAGGATTATCCTGATTGCCGGAAAACGGCGACGTCGGTGGAAGCCGGGCGGCGAACGGAGATTTGCGGCCCCCGTTGCGCGTTGGAGGCGATTTCCGTGTGTCCCTCTACCTGAATGAAGCAAAATGCCTATCGTTTCCGCTCTGATGAGGCTGTTACCATGCGTCGCGTGATAAGACCTGGATCGACATGGGGTGGCTTCTGTTCGATCTCCGGATACTTCGTGGGGCCGTGTGACAACAACCCGCGATGAGCTGTTCCGTAGACGGACTGTCACTGAGGTGTGTGGGCCGGAAATCAGGGAGTGTGGCCGTGCTGAGTATTCAACTGGAAGGAAAATGGGTCCAGACGGACGACGAATCGCTCGTCGCCCTCATGCTTGACGGACGGGCCGAGGAACTCACTCCGGCTCGGGACCCTGCCAGGTCGGTGTCCGCCGGACCGCTGATCGAGCTGCTGGGACCCTCGCAATTGGAGGTGTTGACGCGCGGCGTCGTACAAAGACTGCCCGGGTTGTATGTCACCGGCCCGGGTTCCACGGACCTCACAATGCTCCTGGAGCGGATTCGGGGACTCCGCGCATGGAATTGGGCCGATCCCCTCACCGGCGGGCGTCTGACATGGCTCGAAGGATGGCTCTCGGAACTGGCCGGAGGCTTGGAGCGGGCCGTCCAGTGTTACGACGCCTACCTGCGAGGACTGTCGCAGGAGCCCATCCCGCGCCTGGTGGCCTACAACAATCGTGGCGTTCTGCGGATCCTCTTGAGGCAGGCCGAAGGGGTTCGGGATATCGCTTGAGCCGCGATTCCCGCCGAGGAGTACGGCGGTCCCGCCGGGGCGTCGCGGCTGCCCGCGGCGTCGTTCAATCTCTTGAATCTGCTCGCGCACGCCTTGACTCACCGGCCCTTGTGCGACCAGGTGGAGGATGTCCTGGTGGACTTCCTGGTGGGATTGCCGAAGCCGGCGAGGGAACGCTGCCTGGGGCTGGACCCTCTCTCGCTGGATTCGGGGCAAGACGGCCGGAACGAGGACGAAGACGTTCGCGAACAGTTGCGGAAACAACTGCGAATTCTCACGGACCCGACTTTCGTTCGACTGACGCATCTGATGGTCTTCCTCGCGGACGATGCGCCGGGAGTCTCGCCGGGTTCGGATGGCAGGTGCACCCTGGAGGCTGTGGCGAATCAACTGCGGTTGTGGACGGCGGAGCCGATTGCGAACGGTCAGAACGGTCAGCAGACGGCCTCCGTCGAGCAGCGCCGCGGACGGAGTCCGTTCGACGCCTACGCGGAGGCCGCCAGCCTCCTCTACACGTCAGACATCCCGGCATCCCTGATTCCCGGCGACGGCACCGTGTCCTGGGTGAGGCAGTATGCCGACAAGGCCATCAATCTGGTTGAAGAATACTGCCTGAGCGGCCAGTACAGACTTGCGGAGAACACGCTGGCGTCTCTGGCGGAGGCGATCGAGAAATCACGGGGGGATCCGCACATCGAGCCGGTGCTGGACGAGATGTCTCAACGCCTTGTCGAGGTGCGTCGCAGGGCCCGCGCCCATGAGCAGCTCACCCTGTACCAGACCTGCACCAGCCTGGTGGGCCGGGTTAAGGAATTCTGCGAGCAGACCGACCTGTGCCAGGCCGAATCGCAGGCGAGATCGTTGCTCGATCGCATCAAGCAGGTGCAGGAGCAGGTGGGGAACGCGGACGTCTCCGACGAAGAGGCGCGAGCGATCTTGAGCGATCTGCCGGAGAGAATCAAAGGACACCTGGACCAGCTCACGCGCGGAGACATCGAGCAGCGGGTCGGCAAATGGCAGGAGCAGTTGCACGCGGCCTGCCCGTGCGACTGGCGGCAGCCTGTCCCCGAGCAGGCCTACGATGCGCTCCGCAAGTGTCACGTCAACGATCCGCATTGTCTCGTCGAGGACTGGCGTGCCTGGAGACTCCGGCTGGACAAGCACCAGGCGCGGTACCAGTTCC
>JBDKUU010000868.1:0-1735 GCA_039679525.1 Phycisphaerales bacterium
ACGAGGACCGCAAGGCGACCTTCGGCCTGATCCCTGCCGAGTGGACCCGATATGAAGGGGGCAGGCAGGAGGAGAAGGCTGGTACGAAGAGGGAGTAGCACCGGCAAGCCGAATCGGTCGGTTCTTAACAGACATTGCTGGAGGACCGCAGCCAGAACAAAGACTCCCGACCCATCTATTCGTTTCAGGATTAAGTTCCTTGCACGGGTTGTTCATGAGCCGGGGACTGTTCAACAACGCGCGCTGTCGTAACCCGACGCGTAAGCGAGGAAGGCCGTGCGTCGGGCCAAACGCGGCCGAAGCACATCGACCGCCCGATCGCCTGTCCCGGAGGGATGCCCCTAAACCAGCCCGGGTTGGAGCGGGGCTCGTTTCGCTCGCCGCGCAGCCCTTCACGTGCCCCCGGGCTCGCCTGGCGCGCTGTCCGGAAAATGCAGGGTGAAGCGATCGTGGCGCTGCCGCTCGACGCCGGCGTCTTCCCAACCGAACGCATACGTCCCCACGTGCCAGAGCCGGATCGTCGAGTCGGCCACGACCGCAAAGCCGCACTCCCGCGCCCGCTGGCAGAAGGCGTAATCCTCGGCCAGATACCAGTGCCCGTCGTCGCACTCGTGCAGCATCGGCTGGAAGAAGGGGATCATCGGCTCTCCAAACCGTTCGTTGCAGATCGGCAGCGCCAGGCGCTGCTGGATCCTCTCGTAAACCGCGCGGCGAACGTGCATGAAACCTGTCGCGCAGTACCTGACTTCCACCAATCCGCCGCCTTGCCCGAAAACAATCTGCGGCGTGCCGGGCAGGATATGGCAGGCGATCGCCCGCTTGCCCTTTTGCGGATAGATGCCGCAGACGATCGGCAGGTTGTGGCTCCGCACCCGGTCCACGGCGTCCGGGTGGAAGTCGATGTCGGCGTCGACCCACATCGTCTCTTCAAAGCCGGCCCTCAAGGCGTCCGTGGCCATCTGGTTCCGGCCCTGGTCGATGGCCGCGTAGCCGCCCACGCGCTGAACCGGGTAGCCGCGCCGCTCGAGTTCCTTCAAGGCGCGCTCGCAATGCGGGTAGATCTGGCCGGCGAACGGCACGAGAATCACGCATCTCCGCGGGTCCATGGGATGGTCGGAAGGCTGCACTAGCCGTTTCCTTCCCGGTTGGCTCTCCGCCTTGTTCTGGACGATGCCCAATGCCAAGATTTGCCGCTCGGGCGGAATGCCGGCAAAGCTCAGCAGCTCGCGCAGCCCGTCTTGCGTGTTCAGGGCACGGTCCGTCTCGAAGAGGCGGACCTGGTCGGGATACCGTGCGACGAGTTGGTCGACTCTCCAGTAGTATTCGTCCCAGTAGCGGCCGATCCCCTCTTCGCGGTCCTGCGTTTCGTATTGCGGAAAGATCCTCGTCCAGACCGGGTCGTGGTGCCAGCCCGGGGCGGGCGTTTCCGCCCAGTGGTTCGTCGGCAAGGGGTTGGCCCGCTCCAGCCATCGGCAGAAACTCTCAATCACCTGGTCGCGGGGGCGTCTTAGACAGACAATCCGGATCCCCGGTTCCACGGCAATCGCGTCTTCCACGTAGGGCAAGTAGAACGACGCCACATCGCCCACCAGGCGCGAGTTTCGTCTTCGGCGAAACCGCGCAAATCGCTCGCGAATCACGCGCTCGCCCGGCTCGCGCTTCCAGGGCAAGAGCGGCGGCTCTTCGTGCGTCACCTCGACTCCCGGCTGTTGGTTGAGCACGGCGGCCAGGGACA
>JBDKUU010000869.1:0-3214 GCA_039679525.1 Phycisphaerales bacterium
GCGCTTTGCGCCAATGGCATGAACCCCAAAGAGGCCCAAGACCTCGATCGGTGCGTAAGACGATGCGCAGCATCGCGCCCATGCCATTGGTACAAGGCGCAAAATGCCCGCCGGCCCGTCGCGCAGCGGCGAGTCGGCGGATTCCGGATCTGTCCGTCCCTTCCTTGTGCTCCGCGATCCTATTCGACCGATCCCGTCGCAGAAACGGTCATGCACCCACACTCTACTTTTTGAACCGAGACTGTTGATGCAACGAGAGCTATACCAAAAAGTAGAATGTCCCCTTTTTTGCCTCTCCCTGTGACGCGGCGGGTATTCACTGCCTCTTACATAGGGAGCCCTCCGAGGAGGACTCGCAAAGAGCGGTTGTGTCGGGCGTGCAACACGGTACAATCTGGCTCGGCTCGCCAGTTGCGGAGCACGGTTGCAGGATGCTTCAGGTCGCAAAATCGGTGAGGCAGAAGAATGAGAAGTCAGCGTGGGACGAGTACGAGTATCGCGGCGGCAAGACCGATCCTTCTTGCGGCGATCGCGGCGGCTTTTCTTGTGATGGCCGGCTGTGCACATGAGAAGGCGTACAAACGCGCGGACCGGCTCTCGCGCGAGGGGCAGTACGAACAGGCTGTCGCGGAATATGAGAACGCAATTCGCCTGGCCGAGGACAAGAACAACGACAAAGCCGCCGACAAGTACCGCGCGAAACTGGCGCAGGTCAAGCTCGAGGCGGGGCAGTTCTACTATCGGGAGGCCCAGATCCGGCTCAACCGGGCGGACCTCGGCGGGGCCCAGGGTTTCATCGAGAGAGCCACAGGCTTTTGCCCTCAGGACCAGACGTACGAGGCTCTCCGCGAACGGATCGTGCAGGCGATCGCGGAGGCCGAGAAGGTCCGCGCCGACGCGTTGTCCCTGGCGGAGCAGAGAGAGTGGCAATCCGCGGTGCAGCGGATGAACGAGGCGCTGGCCATGTACAGGACCATGCCCGGCGGCGACGCCGATCTCAAACGGATCAAGGATCGCGCCTACCGCTATTATCTGGACCGCGCCGGACAGCGGCTGCAAGAGGGCAATCTCGCCGAAGCGGAATCGGAGGCCCAGGCAGCCTTAGTCTATCAGGACGGCTCGGAGGCCAAGACCATCCTGCGGACGGTGAAAGACCGGCGCGAGGCGGCCGTGCTGATCGAAAACGGGCGCAATCTGCTGGAGCAGGGCCGGGCCGAGGAGGCTCTTGCCGCTCTCGAACGAGCGGCGAAGCTGCACCCGTCCCATCCGGAAGTGTCGGGACTGCTCAGCCGGGCGAAACAGGCCGTCTGCGACGGCTGGCTGGCTCAAGGACGCACGGCGGCAGAGGCTCGGGATTATCCCACGGCGATGCGGCTGTTTCAGAAGAGCCAGGGACTGCTCGACGGGTACGGCGGCGTCACGGCCCTGCTCGCGGACGTGCGGTCCAGACTGGGCGGGCTCCACCTGGAGGCTTCGCAAGAGTATCTGCAGGATGGTCTCGCAGGCATCGCCGCCTTTCATGCGGCGGCCGCTCTGAACTATCTGCCTGGATCCGTCAATGCGCAGCGGCAGTTCGGCCAGAGTTCCGGAGAGGTTCGCCAGGACGTCTCCTATACGGTTGCTTTTACAGGTTTCAAGACTACGCCGCAGCAGCAGTCGCTGGGCGCCATCCTCGATGCGGCGTCGCTCGAACATCTCACGAAGGCCCACCCGGCCAACGTGATGATCGTCGAGCGGACCGACCTGCAGGCCGTCCTCGGCGAACAAGACCTCAGCAAGACCGACCGGATCGATCCCGAATCCCGCGTGGCTACGGGCCAGCTCCAGGGCGTCGATGCCCTGATTTTGGGTCAAGTGCTCGACAGCAAAGTGGTCTCCGACAGCAAACAGACCGGGTACGGAGAATCGACCTATCAAGACGGATACCGGCGGGAGCCCAATCCCGATTACGTTCACGCATCGGAAGAGCTCGACCACGCCATGGGGCGTCTCGAGCATGCCCGCCGGGGTCTGGCGGAGGCCGAAGAGCGGCTGGCCCGCATGCACCATCCCGGTCCGCCGCCCAGTCCTGACGAGATGGATCGGATGCGCAGGGCCGAGGCGGAAGTCGGCGAGGCCCGCCGCCAGATGATGCGGGCGGCGTCCGAGGTGGGGGAGTCGAAGATGCGGCTGGCGTCGATTCCGCCGGAGGTCCTCGTGCCCAACATGGTCGTGCATCGATACCCCATCGAGACGTTCACCTGGACGGCCAGGGTCATCTGCATGATCAAGATGCTCGACACCGCGACGGGCGAGGTTCTGCTTGCCGAGCGGGTCGAGGGCCAGGCGGAGCATTCGGACCGCATGGTCCAGGGGGACGCGTTCCGCAACGTGCCGGAAGACTCGCTGGAGCTGCCGAGCGAGTCCACGCTGATCGAAGGCGCCGCGAACTCGGCCATCGCCAAGCTTCGCCAGACGCTCAACGAGGCGTGCTCCAAGCACGGTCAGCGATTCCTCGTGCAGATGCAGCGGGCCCAGGCCGCGGGCGACGCCGTCGAGGCGGTGGACAACAGCGTGAAGTATCTCTTCGCTTATCCCGGCGGCGATCCCCAGGCCGGCGCCATGATCGAGTGTATTCGGGCATACCTTGCCGATGAAGATGGCCTGATCGATGTCCGGGCTCTGCTGAGAGACTATTGTCACGTCCTGCCCTAAAGCAGCGTATTCTTGAGGGATTACAGCATGGGTCGTCTCTGGTTGACGGTGGTGGTTCTGTCCGCGGGGAGTGCATTGGCAGGCGAGGCTGTTGTCGAGCGAAGCATTCCTCGGCCGGATGGGAATCTCGCCGGAGTGTTCTGGGAAGGACAGGTTGTCACGGCCGCCGTTCCCCAAGAGGCCGCTTCGGCCGCGACCCAGTGGCGAGTGTTGGACGATCGAGCGAATCCGGTCCGGTCCGGCACACGGGTCTCATCAGTCTCCACCGTCGAACTCGGCACGCTGGGGATCGGCTGGTATCGAGTCGAGTTTCTCGGTCAAGGCGACGAGACTCTCGCGTGGACGACCGCCGCGGTGCTGGCCAAGCCGGCGGCGCCGGTCCCCCAGGATTCCCCGATCTGTCTCGACTCGGCCGCCGCGTGGTTCGCCCGGGACGACCGCGACAAGCAAGACCGTCTGGCTCTTCTGGCCTCGATGGCAGGAACCAACTGGGTGCGGGATCGCCTGCGGTGGCGGGACA
>JBDKUU010000870.1:0-2950 GCA_039679525.1 Phycisphaerales bacterium
GTAGATGCTCAGGACGTCCTCGACCGTCAGCGGCTCGAAATAGAGTTTGTCCGAGGTGTCGTAGTCGGTGGACACGGTCTCGGGGTTGCAGTTGACCATGATCGATTCGTAGCCTTCGTCGCGGAGCGTGAAGGCCGCGTGGACGCAGCAGTAGTCGAACTCGATGCCTTGGCCGATGCGGTTGGGACCGCCGCCGAGGACCATGATCTTGCGCCGATTGCTGACGGGGACCTTGTCCGGCCCGTTGTAGGTCGAGTAGTAGTAGGCCGCGTTCTCGACGCCGCTGACGGGCACCGCGTCCCAGGCCTCCTTCATACCCAGCTCGATCCGGCGGGTGCGGATCTGGGCCTCGGGGACTGCCAGCAGCCTGGCGAGATACTTGTCGGCGAAGCCGTCCTTCTTGGCCTGGACCAGGAGCTTGTCCGGCAGGGCCTTGCCTTTGTACTGGAGGATTTGTTCTTCCAGGGCCACCAGTTCCGCCATCTGCTGGATGAACCAGTGCTTGATCCGGGTCTTGTCGTAGAGGGCGTCGATGCCGGCGCCTTTGCGGAGCGCCTCATACATGATGAACTGCCGCTCGCTCGTGGCATAGGTCAACATGGACATCAGTTGGTCGAGCGACAGCTTGTTGAAGTTCTTGGCGAAGCCCAGGCCGTGGCGGCCGTTCTCCAGCGAACGGATAGCCTTCTGGAGCGCCTCCTTGTAGTTCTTGCCGATGCTCATGACCTCGCCGACGGCACGCATCTGGGTGCCGAGCCGGTCTTCGACGCCCTTGAATTTCTCGAAAGCCCAGCGGGCGAATTTGACGACGACATAGTCGCCCGACGGCGTGTATTTCTCCAACGTCCCGTCCCGCCAGTAGGGGATTTCGTCGAGGGTCAGTCCGGCGGCCAGCATGGCGGAGACGAAGGCGATCGGGAATCCGGTCGCCTTGGAGGCCAGGGCCGAAGAGCGGCTCGTCCGCGGATTGATCTCGATGATGACGACCCGCCCGGTGGCCGGGTCGTGGGCGAACTGGACGTTCGTGCCGCCGATGACGCCGATGGCGTCGACGATGTCGTAGGAGTATTTCTGGAGCTGCTCCTGAAGGGCGGTGTCGATGGTCAGCATGGGAGCGGTGCAGTAGGAGTCGCCCGTGTGGACGCCCATCGGATCGACGTTCTCGATGAAGCAGACGGTGATCTTCTGCCCCTTGGCGTCGCGGACGACCTCGAGCTCCAGCTCCTCCCAGCCCAGGACAGACTCCTCGACCAGGATCTGGTGCACCAGGCTGGCGTCCAGGCCGCGGCTGGCGATCGTTCGCAGTTCCTCGACGTTGAAGACGGCGCCGCCTCCCGTGCCGCCCATGGTGTAAGCCGGCCGGATGATGGCCGGATAGCCGATCTTCTCCGCGATCTTCTCCGCCTCTTCCACGCTGTAGGCGATCTCGCTGCGAGGCATGTCGATGCCCAGCCGCTGCATCGTCTCCTTGAAGGCCTGGCGGTCCTCGCCCCGCTTGATCGCGTCGACCTTCACGCCGATGACCTGAACGCCGTATTGGTCGAGCACGCCCGCGGCGGCCAGCTCCGACGCCATGTTCAGGCCCGTCTGCCCGCCCAGGTTCGGGAGCAGGGCGTCGGGACGCTCGATCTTGATGATTTCGGTCACCGCGTCGAGCGTCAACGGCTCGATGTAGGTGACGTCGGCCATGCCGGGGTCTGTCATGATGGTGGCTGGGTTGGAGTTGACCAGCACGATCTGGTAGCCGAGCTTGCGAAGGGCCTTGCAGGCTTGCGTCCCTGAGTAATCGAACTCGCAGGCCTGGCCGATGATGATGGGCCCGGAGCCGATGATTAGCACCTTCTTGATATCCGTACGTTTGGGCATTGGGTTTCTCCTGAAGTCACAACAAAAGGGCGCTCCGGCGCGATTCGCCGCGCTGGGGTCCCCATGACCTCTCCCGACGCTTAGCGGAGCATCGGGCTTCGAGGCCGCTGGGTATTCGAACAGGCTCGCGGGATTAGACCACATCCGACGGGTCTTGTCAAAGGGGAAGGGACGGCGGGAATCCGGGGGGGACTGCGGAGAGGAGGGACAACGCGGATACCCAAAGCCGGAGACGACGCCCCCTGGAACAAAGGCGCGCCGGTCTTCCCTTGAAGATCAGCGGCCTCGGGCGTCCTCTCCGGCGGTACGTGGGACGATGTCGCAGGGGGCATCGCCTTGGACGCTCCATGGGATGGAGCGTCCGCAGAATTCGTCGCAGGTTGTCAGACGGCCGGCAGGCTCTCCACCGCCTCGGGCAACGGCTCCTGTTGCGGATCGGGCGCATTGGGATCCGTGGGCCCGTCGTCGAGCCGGACCCAGGAGGCGGCAACGCTCTCCGGTTGCGGTTCGGCATTGGGGTCCTGGATCGTGTTCGGGTCCTCGACCGCATTGGGGTCCGCGACCTCATTGGGATCGTCGGCCAGCCACGCCAGGGCCGCCGTGGCCGGGGGTGTCTGGACAATGAACTGATAGGCCATCACGGCCACGAGCAGTTCAGCAAGCAGTACGAGTGTTCGGACAGATGTTCGTTTCATGGTTCTCCCTCGGTAAGGGGTTTTCGTTGACACAAACGCTCTCTTCTAGGACAGGCTAAATGGCTTCCGAATACGTCTTCGGGTCCGGCTTGATGATGATCGGGCTCTTGATTCCGCTGGGAAGCATCGTATCCTCCTCCGGCGTGATGCTGATGACGCCGATGTCGCCGGCCTCGGTGGTCTCGGAGCCGCCGTCCTCGAGGGTGACGCCGATGTTGGTCACGTAGCCCGAACTGTAGGCCGAGGTGTCCGCCATCGAGATGATGGTTCCGTAGATCTGAGCGTTGCCGCGGATGTCCACGATCCCGCCGACGATGGCGCCGGTCAGCACGTTGTTCTCGCTGGCGACGGGGTTGGTGTTGCCCAGATTGATGTTGAAATGGGGCGCC
>JBDKUU010000871.1:0-4679 GCA_039679525.1 Phycisphaerales bacterium
CAATCCGCTGGCTGCGACCGCCCAGTTCAGTTACCTGTTCAACAGCCAGTACGACGCCCGGGTCACGTTCAGCGAGACCGGGTACGACGTGTCCTACGTTCAGGTGCCCAAGAAGGCGTCGTCAATAGACTAAAGCGAAAAAAGTCATCATTCTTGTCACCGCGGCCGGTTTTATGCTACTATGGGGGTGGATAAGCAGCCGGCGCAGCTTCGGCCCGTCGAGATCGGGGGCGGCGTCTTCGTCCGGATTCTTGACGGGAGAGTCCGGGTTGCGCCGCGTCTGTGCGGTTTTTGAACAGGTTTCGCTTTTGGAGAAGATCGAACCCGAGCCATAAGACACGAAAGCCGAGAAAAGTGTGGTTTCTCGAGAGTGCCTGGGCCTCTCGCATTTCCTAAGGGGGTAATTGCGGCTTCGGCATGGGTTTGAGAACGAGCGTTCTTCGCACGCCCGATCGCTTCTTCACACGCGGATCTCGTCCGTTGCGTCCACGGTCTGTCGTCGGGACGCCGCTTGCGGCGTTTCGTCATTTCTTTGGGCGTCGGCGGAACGGCCGCGTGGGCGGGCCCTTGAAGTAGGATCTGGATGTCAACGTGAGCAAGTTACGAAACGCCCGTTCGCCCCGGAAACCACAGCGAACGCGATCGCAGGTCGTCCCTCCGAAGAGACGCAGCTTCAGGACTGCGCCCGCCGTGTGCGTCTTTCTGGCGGTCTCGCTCCTGATCGTCGGCCTGGCCGCATGGACTGCGCACGTGACTTTCTCCGGAGGCGAGCAAGGGGAAACGGCAGGGACGCCGACCGGCGCCGACGCTTCCTTGACGCAGCTCGTCGCCGAGATGGAGCCGATTCTGGTCGAGAGCCGGCGCATCCTGCTCGGCCAACGACCCGACGGCGACCCTACCTGCATCACCCGAGACCTCCAAGACAATCGCGTCGTTCTCCAGGGCAGTCCCGACGGCGGCATCGGGCTGCGGGTCGTGGCCTTGTATGACCGGTCGCCCCGGAGTCCCGTGGCTTTGTACGAATGGTCGCAGGGTGAGCTGCGAAGCTTCGTCCACGGAGAACGCGATGCGAACGCCTCGGTCCTGGCCAAAACGGAGAGACTGGCGACCGCCGCCCGCGATCTGGCCGCGGCCATCCGCGGCGGGGTTCTGCCTGTCGCCGACGGCATACCCAATTCACCGTCCTGGCCTGCGGAATGCCTTCGACGCTTGACGGCGACCGCCTCGGCGGGGGACTTGGCCTCCGCGAAGATCTGGGCGGATGAACTGGCCGCCGCGACGTTTGCCCTGGCCGACCTGCACCGATGGTTGAACGTCCTGCTGGACGCCCACCTCACTTCGTTGGACTTCCAGGCCCGCTGCCGCACGGCGTTCGAGTGGGCCCAGTCGAACGCGGCCCAGCGCCGGGCCGATCAGGAGTCCTGTCTGCCCGCGGCGGGTCAGATGGTGGCCTGGAGCGAGAACTACCTGGAGGTTGAGCGCCAGGCCGAGGGACTGTTCGGGCCCGCCCCTCGTGCGGCCGAGATCGTCGGCTCTCTGGATCTGTCGAGCGTCCCTGCCGCCCGCTGGATGCCGCCGGAGCTTCGGGAGGCTTTCCTGACGGTGCGAGGCCGTCTGTCGCCTGCGACCCAGGCCGTGTGGGATCGAGCCGCCGCGACGCCCTATGAGCGATCCTACCTGGCCAACATGCTCTTTCGTTCCGCCTCCACGAAGACGCTCGAATCGATGGCCCTCGTCTTGCAGCGATTCGAACTGTGTCACGCGGCCGCGGCGACGGCCGAGCTGATGGACGTTCTGTTCTACCGGGCGGGGCTCTACGCCAGCGGATTCCCCTGGTCGGATCGATACGACTCCCGCATCGTCACAGCGGCAGGCTCTGTCGCCGGCCCGCGGGATCTGGCGATTCTCCGAGCGCACCATCTCGTCAACAGTCTGCTGAAAGGCTGGGAGAGCTACGCCGACGGCGCGATGACTCTCGCGCAATGCCTGGACACAGGCAAGCTCGACTGCGTGCGAGGCACGGACCTGATCGGTGCCCTCTATCGCGGAGCGGGCCAGGGCGAGTACTACATCGTGCGGCTCAGTTGCGGCATCGTCGGCCACAGCGTCGGCGCGGTCCCCGTCGAAGAGGGGGGCGAGCGGAGTCTGTCGATCGTGGACTGTCTCGACTCCCAAACCCCCGACAAGGCTTGGCCGAAGGCCTATTTCCACGGCATGACCTGGCCGGTGGGCTATCCCGGCGTCAAGGGGCGGCTGTTCTCTGCGGAGCTGTACGCGAGGGGGCTTGACGGTTGCCTGTTCGCCGAGGGCTACGTGGTCCGCGGCGAATGGGCCGGCCAGTGGATGCGTGCAAGCCTGCCGTACCTGCCCGGCGGCGAGAAGGCCGCGTCCGCCAAGATCTTTGAAGGCCCGTTTCCTACGGAGTGATTGAAGGTAAGAAGGTAGGAACGTAAGAAGGAAAGAACGTAGGAGAAGAGGCTGACTGCGTCTTGGTTCTTACCTTCTTTCCTTCCTACCTTTTCACCTTCAATTTCCACTGAGTTCGATGTTCGGCCGCGGCGGGGCGGCCATCCCCTGGCCCAGGTAGAAGCTCGTGTGCGGCGGCTTGTTGTAGACCACGTTTTGCCAGGCGACGGAAAGGCGATATTGTGGGTCGTGCATCAAGGTGTAGATGCGGTGCTCCGTCGGGATGGTCGTCGTGTACAGCCGCAGCGCCTTGCCGTCCCTCGCGGTCATGAGCATTTCCTCACGCCAATCGCCCAACAGGTCGGCCGTGAGGTTCGGACCCCGGCCGCCGGGGCGGGATCCGGTGGCGAAGAGCCTCTCTTCGGCGTTCGTCTCCCAGTTCCACTTCGTGACGGTCGAGCCCGCGACCAGCTCTCGCAGCAAGTCTCCGTCCCACCAGATCACGAAATCGCTCGATCGCGGGGCCGGGCCGATTGAACTGCCTGCGACGTCCCGAAGGCCGCCGGGACCGCCCCAGATCTCGCAACCGCGATGACGCGGGTCGATGTCGGCCGCGACGCCGTTGCTGATATCGACGCCGGGGTACTGTTTCCAGATCGTCTCGCCCGTTCTCGCGTCGTGCATCGCGATGCCGGGACTCTGGAATCGGACCGTGTCATCTTCGTTCTCATGGACTGTCAGGACCTCGAGTCCCGGCCGGTTCGGGTCCATGTCGCCGATGTGCATCGAGTCGCCGTGCCGCCAGCCTGTGGAGTAGAGGCCTTTGCCGTTGTCGTCGACGGTCATTGCGTGATAGACGATCTCGTCCCGGCCGTCGCCGTCCACGTCGGCCACCGAGAGCGAGTGTCCGCCCATCCCCGCGTACGGCGACGCGTCGGAGAATGGCGGCTTGCTGCTGCCCGTATCGAACACCCAGCGGCTGGTCAGTTCGCCGTTTCGCCAGTCCCAGGCGGCCATCACGATCCGGCCGTACACGCCCCGGCACATCACGACGCTGGGCCGCACGCCGTCCAGGTAGGCGACGCAGGCCAGGAAGCGGTCGCAGCGATTGCCGTAGCTGTCGTTGCCGCCGTTGCCGCCGATCCCGCCCCAGCCGTCGATGGGGGCCCGGCCCGGGATGTAATCGACCGTTTTGAGGGCCGCCCCGGTTCGTCCGTCGAAAACCGTAAGGAACTCGGGGCCTTCGAGAATGCGGCCGTCGGTCTTGTCGCCCGGCTTGTGCGTGCGCCAATCCTTGTCCTTGTCGCCGATGACCTTACCTTGGCCGTCTTTGGTCCCGTCGGCGGTTTTGCAGACCATCTCGGCCCGGCCGTCGCCGTCGAGGTCGTAGACCATGAATTGCGTGTAGTGCTCGCCCTCGCGGATATTGATCCCGAGGTCGATCCGCCAGAGCTGCGTGCCGTCGAGCTCGTAGGCGTCGAAGACCGGCGTGCCCGTCACACCGGCGAAGGAATTGTCCCGGCCGCGCGAGACCTGGTGCAGGACGATCTCGTACTCGCCGTCGCCGTCGAGGTCGCCCACGGAGGCGTCGCCGGGGCGGTATTCGGCGATGGTCTGGATCGGGATTTCGAGATAGTTGTCGTCCCAGGCCTTCACCGGCGTGGACGCGGCCAATTCCTTGCCCTCGACAACCGGTCGAACGAAGTACTGGAGAGGCTGATTCGGATCGGCGTGCGTATCGACGAAGTTGGTGGCCCCGGCGATGGGAGTCTCGTTGACTCTCGCGGCCGGGCCGTCGCCCGCGATGCGGTACAGGTTGAAGGCCGTGCCCACGGGGTCAGTCCCGAAGAGCCGCCAGCCAACGTACACGACTCCGGGCTGCTTGATGGCGACGACCCCGCGAGTGAGGGTCTCCATCTGCCGGGGCGTGCCGGCGCCCGCCACGCCCGTCGCAAGACTCATGCCCACTACGATCCGGATCGCAAGATGCACCATTGTCGCTACTCCCATCGCCAAACCGCCGGGCAGGGGGCTCGCCATCAAGGCGTCAGCCTCCCAGGGCGTATGTCGCGGATTTTATCATCCGATGGCAGGTCGCGACAGGGGAGACGCCGGTTTTCCGGGTTCCCAACCGTCTATTCTCGGTAGGAATGATGGGAAAGTGACGCAAGCCGCGTGATTTTCTCCAAAGAATGTGGTTGCAGATGCCTATAATGGTTAAAATAGGCGATTGCAGCCCGTGACACGACGGGGCCGCCGCTGGATCGAGCGTA
>JBDKUU010000872.1:0-5049 GCA_039679525.1 Phycisphaerales bacterium
GGCCAGTCTCCTGGGGATCGTGTGCGGGATGATGAACTCGTCGTCGATGCTCTGGAGCAGCGTCTCGTCGGGCTCGTAGTGGAGGAACGGATCGTAGAAGAATACGGCCGGCTGGAAGTCCACGCGATGGGCGGCCAGGTGCGGGACGAGCGGGTTGGAGAACTGGCCGTCCCGGAAAAGGGTCAAAGGCCCGTCACCGATGCAGACGCTGTAGCAGGTCTTGTTGAAGTCCTTGCGATTGTAGCCCACGATGGCGTTATAGACCCGCCGGAGCCTGGGCAGCGTGAGCCGCCGGACGTCGAAGATGATCATCCGGGAGGAGACCGTCTCCTGGGCCGTTCGCTCGATCTCCTCGACGCCCTCCCGAACCGTCGTCGCGCGGGGGCAAACAAGCGTGCATCGTTTGAGGCGTTTGTCCGCATTGATTCGCTCGCAGACGTCCGCGGCCAGCGCCGGGTCCACGGTCAGGACGTGGATGTGGTCTCTCCGCTGCGGGTGGCTGAGGATGTCCTGCTTGTTGTCTGTGATTGCGTATCTGTCTTCGTCCACCGTCTTTTTGCCTTTTAACAGCTCCGCCGCGAGCGCTCGTCATTCTCTGTACGTCCGCCGAGTGGGCCTGTTCGCGATGAGCCGCTCTCCAACCGCCGACTCGCTGCTCCGCCTGCAATTCACATGGACGCGTCCCGCCGCTACGCTTGATTCTCCTGGTCGATGGCCTTGAGCCGTTCTTTTCTCGCCTGGACCCGCAGACGGGCGTTCTCGCAGCGTCGTTTCTCCTGAGGCGTCTCGGGCAATAGCGGCGGGGCGGGCACTGGCTTTTTGTCCTTGTCCAGCGCAACCAGCATCAGGTGCGCGGTGGTCGCGAGCGCCTGTTGACCGGTATAGGGATCTTCGCGGATCACCTGAACGCCGACCTCCATCGAGGACCGGCTCACGTAGTTGACCGCGGCCCTGAGGATCACGTGGTCGCCGATGCGGATCGGCTGGCGAAAGACCAGCGAGTCGATCCCGGCGGTCACGACCTCGCAGCCGCAATGTCGCTGGGCGGCCATCGCAGCGGTCATGTCGATCCAGCCGACGATCGCGCCGCCGAAAGCCGTCCCCTGGGGATTGGCTTGCGTCGGCATCACGAGGTACCGCGTTTCAACAGCGCTCTGACTGGGCGTTTTGCCTTTTTCGCTCGTCATGACGACCATAGTGGCACATCGCCCCCCGACAAGTCAACAGCTTGCCGGCGGAATTGCTCGCCGGGACGTTTTGTTGTATATCACCGGGATCGCGGCCCGCAAGCTGGCTCTCCAGCAGTTGAAGACGCCTGGGACTTCGTTTGGGCCGAAGCAGGTATCCGCCATTTTGCACAGGGCGGGGCTTGATTGCCCGGGTCGCGACGGCTACTATGGTGCCGTGGCCCTTACGTACGCCAATTGCACAATCATAGGAGACCCATCACATGAAACGACGTGACTTCCTCAAGACCGCCGCTGTCGCCGGGACCGGATTGACCATCGTCCCCAGCAGCGTGCTCGCCGGCGCCAACGCCCCCAGTAACAAGCTCAACATAGCCCTGATCGGCACCTGGGGCCGGGGCGAGGCGCACTTCGGCGATCTGGAGAAGGAGAACGTGGTCGCTCTGTGCGACGTCAACGAAGATCACCTGGAGTTCGGCGCCAAGCGGTTCCCCAACGCCAAGAAGTACGTCGATTGGCGGAAGTGCCTCGACCAGAAAGACATCGACGCGGTCGTCTGCTGCACGGCCGACCACACGCACGCGTTCATCGCCAACTGGGCGCTGAATCGCAACCTGCACTGCTACATCGAGAAACCCCTGGCGATCACCGTGGAGCAGGCCCGCATCGTTCGCGCCAACTGGCTCAAGAAGAAGGGCAAGCTGGCCACGCAGGTCGGCATGCAGCGTCACGAGTTTCCGAACTTCAACCGCATCCAGGAACTCGTTCGCGACGGCGCGATCGGCGATCTGAAAGAGGCCTACGCCTGGGGCAACCGGCAGATTCCCAGGCCGGGATACCTGCCCGCCCAGGGCGAGCCGCCGAAGGGCTTCCACTGGGATCTCTGGCTGGGACCCTCGCCGGTCCATCCGTACAACCCCGGCTACTTCTCCGGCGGGCCCGGCGCCAACTGCCTCCAGTGGAATATGTACTGGGATTTCGGCACCGGTCAGATCGGCGACATGGGCAGCCACACGATGGATATCGCCTGGAACGTCGTGGGCATCGGCCTGCCGACCTCGATGGAAGCCTCGGGCGAGCCGTTCAACCCCGACGTGACGCCGGTCAGGATGGAGAGCCACGCCGTGCTGCCGGCCAACGATTGGCGCGGCGAGGTCGGCGTCCATTGGTACCAGGGCGGCGCGATGCCGAGAACGCCGAGGGATTGGATCGATCTGAACAAGATCGATCACGGCGCGATGTTCAAGGGCACCAAGGGCTATCTGCTCAGCGACTTCACCTCCCGGCTGCTGATCCCGTTCGGCGACGACGCGGACATGAGCTACTACAATCGCCGGTCGAAAGACAAGATGCTGCCGGACCTCGGGCACTTCCAGAAGCAGGGGATCGAGGCCTGCAAGAACCCCAGCCTCAAGACCGCGTGCGACTTCGAGTACAGCGGCACGATGATTGAGACCATGTTGCTGGGTCTGGTGGCCTACCGCGTCGGCAAGAAGCTCGAGTACGATGCCGCCACGGGCAAAGTGAAGAACAGTCCGGAAGCCAACGAGCTGCTCAGCCGCAAGTACCGCGACGGCTGGACCATGGACGGCTGATCCGCCCGATTCCGCGATTCATGTCATACAAAAAGCCGGTGGGACAATCTCGCGTCCCACCGGCTGTTTCTTTTCGCACAAGGTCGTCATGGGCCAGCCTGCTCGCGCAAACGCGAGCATAACAGCTCGTTCGCTCACGGCAGAGGCGGTTATTGCTTCGGTTGGGTCGGCTGATTGGGTTGTGGCGGCTGCTGGGCGGGTGGAGCCGGGGCGGAGAAGTCCACCTTCGGCGCGCCGGCGCGAGCTTCCTCCGTCGTCTCAAAGAATGGCTTGGGCTTGACGCCCGCCCGACTGGCAAAGAAAGAACCCAGGAACTCCCGGGTGTAGGTGTTCAGCGCCTTGACCGCCTCGTTGTACCTTGTGCGGGCGACCGCGATGCGGTTTTCCGTGCCCTCCAGGGCCACCTGGAGATCGCGGAAGTTCTGATCGGATTTGAGCTGGGGATAGGCCTCCTGGAGCAAGAGGAGCCGGGACAGGGCCCCGCTGAGCTGGTTGGACGCCTGGATCCGGTTCTCGATGTTGTCGCTCTGAAAGTACTTCGTGCGAGCCTCGGCGATTGTCGTGAAGATCTCCTTCTCCTGCCCGGCGTACCCTTTCACGGTGGCCACGAGGTTCGGGATCAGGTCGAGCCGGCGCTGGAGCTGAGCGTCGACGTTGGCCCAGGCCTCGTTGGCCTGCTGCTCGAGCCGGATGGCCCGGTTGTAGCCGGGAATGTACATCGCCAGGAAGATTCCTCCCAGCACGACCACGATCAGGACGATCCCGACGACGACTCCGAGTATTCCTGCAAGTCCCGAGTTTCTCATGGCTGACTTCCTTTCAGTCCCATTCCCTCGCTCTCACCAATGCCCGCTGGCGCCTCCGCCTCCGAATCGACCGCCCCCTCCTCCGCCGAACTGGCCGAAGCCGCCCCGCATGCCTCCGCCGAATCCCCCGAATCCGCCTCCGAACGGGCCGCCGCCGTAAGAGCCGCTGCGGCCGTGCCCGCCGAGTCCGCCGAACCCGCGAAACAAAAGCGGCATCAGGAATAGCCAACCCCAACCGCCCCCTCCTCGCCGGCCCCGACCGCCGGACAAGAGCATGATGAGCAGCAGGATCAGCAACAGGCCGCAACAGGGGCAGCCGCAACAGGGCGTCCGGCCTTGCGGCATGGCGAGCGGACCGTAGTTGGTCATGCGGGGCAGGTTCGGCATGCCGGTCAGCGTCACGCCGGCGTCTTCGGCGATCTTCTGGACGATTCGCAGATTGGCCTCGTAAATGCCCCGGCTGATGTCGCCGCTCTTGAGCAGGGGCTCCAGCACCTCGCGGCCGACCCGCCCTGCGAACTGGTCCGTGATGACGCCTTCGAGGCCGTAGCCGGCTTCGAAACGGTACGCGCGGTCCTTGAGGGCCAGCGTGAACAGAAAGCCGTTGTCCTTGCCCGCCTGACCGAGCTTCCATTTGTCGAGCAGCTCGATGGAGAACTGCTCGATGGGCAGGCCGCCGGTCGTGTCGACGGTGAGAACGATGTATTGGACGCCGGTCTTCTGTTCGAGTTCCTGAAGCAGGCCGTCGAGCGCCTGCTTGTGATCGGCGGAGACGACCCCCGCCCTGTCGTCGACGTACGTCTGGGGCATCGGCAGGTCCGGCCGGGCCGCCGACGCCAGGATGAGCGTGGACGACAGCAGGAGAACCGCAGATACAGAGAGGATCGTTCGCATATCTACAGCTTCATTTCATCTATGGTTGTGGTCAAGCGGTCCACGGCATCGAGCAGAGCCACAAAGGTATTGTGGATATCCTCTTGAGTCAATCGCGGCTTGGCGTGCCGCCACTGCTCGGCAACGATCGCGGAATCCAAATTCACATCGAACTGGGCGCCCGCTTTTTTCAAGGCCGCCTCCATGGTTCGAGGCCGCTCGATGCCGTTGAGCCAGAGCATGGCTCTGGCCAGCGGAACCAGGCTCTTGGCCGTGGAGATCAGGATGTCTTGAACGAGCCCCTTGTCGCCCACGGCGGCCACGTAGCCTTGCCTGAGCCGGACGAGCGTGGCCTTGAGCTCCCTCTCGCACTGGAGCCTCACGTCGCTCTTCTCGATGCGCATGTCGGCGAAGGGATCTTCTCCGAGAATCGTTCGGTGCGTCAGTTGAAGATCCAGGAACTCCACGCCGAAGACGTCCCGCGATCGCTCGATGTAGAAAGGCGTCATCAGCAGGGGGGCCGACAGCCTGTGCCGGCGCACGATCTTGGCCAGGGATGCGACCACCTGCAAGGTGGCGAGGTCATGA
>JBDKUU010000873.1:0-4479 GCA_039679525.1 Phycisphaerales bacterium
GGTCGTTCCGTCGCCGTAGGCCCAGCCCTTGAGAACCACGTTCCGGACGCCGCCGTCGCCGTAGCGGATCACGAGAGCGCCGTAGTAGTCGCCCGCCTGCGAGGGCTTGAAGGCCACGTTGAGGGAAGCCCCCTGGCGAAGCGTCTCGATCGCGAAAGCGTCCAGATGATCGGCGTAGCCCTGGCCCGCCCTGCTGACGAGGAACCCGTCCGGACAGGCGACGGACTCGATGCGAAGACCGGCCGCATTGTTGCGGATCTTGAGAATCTGAGACTCGGACCGCTCGCCGGGAGCCGCATAGAAGCCCAGCGACGTCGTGTCCAGCTCCATCGCGGGCTGCGTCGGCTGGACGTTCACGACGCACGGGGTGAGGACCCAGTCGCTGTACAGGACCGCGGTCGGCAGGCGATACCAGGCCTCGGCGATCGCCTTCGGGTGCTCGTTGCCCCAGCCGAAGTTGAGGTGATACTCGCCGTCGGTGTTGTACCCGTCGCAGACGATCACGTGCCCGCCCCAGCCGTCCGGCGGCCTGAAGCTCAGCAGCGCCGGCCGCCCGTTGATCATGTTCTCCTGGAGCGTGACGAGCGCCGCGTCGGTCACGGCGTCGAAGAGGTCGGCCGAGTAATAGCCGAATCGCTCGGCCAGAACTTGCTGCACCTTGGCGACGTTGGCGCCCGAACCGTCGCTGCCGTAGTCCATCTCCACGGCGAAGCCGCAGGCCAGGCTCACGGCGGCCATGTCCGCGTCGTCGAGGGCGAGACCCTTCGAGTACTTGTCCTTCACCTTGTTCAGATATCCGTTCAGCTCCGAGAAAGACGGGAAACCGTACAGATCGCTGTCCGAGTCAACCTTCGCGCCGTTCGTCATCGTGTAGGCGTCGGCCTGGGTGAACGTGACGTTGCAGAGCCGATGATAGTGGATGAGCTGCGCGAAAGCCGTCGCGACGCACCCCACGTACGACCGCTTCCCGTCGGCGGGGTCCAGAGGACACAGGGCGTTGAAGGGCTCGTCCTGGCCCCAGGTCACGTCGACCCAGCCGCCTGTGGATGTGGTCCCTTCCGGCGGCCACTGTTGGAACGATGCGATGGCGACGTCCCCCGTTTCCCCCGCAGCGAGCGTGTCCCACAGCCTGGCGGTTTGGGCACTCTTCAGCCCGGGGTTCTCCGCGAGGGCCTTGGCCCGGAGCTTCAGGTCCATTTTCAATAAACGACACAGAGGATCGGACTTGTCCGTGCCGGCCGGGAACGAACCATGGAAGGAATACGCAATCACCGGCGCGATGTCCGTGTCGGCCGAGAGAGCGATGAAGCCGCGGGGCTCCAGGTCCGCCACGTAGGCCAGGATCCTGCCATCGTCGTCCCGCACCTCCCGGAAGCCGGCGGGCGTCGACGCCGCGGCCAAGGCTCGAATCGCGCCGTTGGTCCCCTGCCCGGGCAGAGCGGCCCGGCCTTTGAGGAATCCCTCTGTCGCCTTCTGCGCCTGGGTCAGGTCGACAGATTCGGCGAGAACGGCCGAAGCGAAGAACAAGGATGCCAGAATGAGGATGATACTGAACGACCGTCTCCCGCCGATACGCGTCATAGTCCAATCTCCCGTTTTGTTGTGCCCTTCCGCTAACGAACGTTCAACTCACGTGCCGAGATTATCGGCATTTCGAGTCGCTATCTTCCCGGCCGACAACGCCCGGGCAATCCACGCTCCCAAAATCCAGCCACCTGCCCATTGTACGTCCCATAATACCGCATCGGGACGCGTTCATCAATGTCGCCGTCCCACGACGCGACGCGTCATGGTTTGGTCCCGTAGGGTGGGGCTTGCCCCACCGCCTCTTCGATCAAGTTTTCGGTGGGGCAAGCCCCACCCTACATGGGCCCGCCTCATTGCCCGGCGTCCTTCAAATATCGCGAGAGAGGACAGTCCGCCACCAGGCGAAGTTCCTCGATCACACAGGCCGCGTTGATCCGGGCGCCGAAGGCCGACGTGTGCGTGTGCTCCCCCGGCGGAAAGCACACGGCGGTGACTCTCGTCTGGCCCATCTGTTCATATCGCGAGGCGATCAGCTCGTTGAGGTCTATGAAAGGAAGCCCTTCAGCCTTGGCTGTCTCTGCGGCCCACAGGCCGTAGCTCGTCGAGGCCCGGCCCACCCGGCCGTCCGCCCAGTTGTTCCTCGGGATCGGCGAGCAGATGATCGGCATGGCGCCCCTGGCTCGCGTGTCCGCGACGATCTTGCGGAGATACCAGCCGTAGGTGTGCACGATTTCGTGCTTGCCGGTGAGCAGATTGTCGATCTCCTCGGTCTCGTCGCCCACGCCTTGGATCGTGCCACGGGCCCGGCTGTTGTCGTTGACCGGCCCCGCGTCGTTGTGGCCGAACTGCATGATCACGAAGTCGCCCGGCTTCAGATCGACGAGAACTTTGTCCCAGAAGCCCTGAGTGATGAACGTGCGGCTGCTCGTGCCGCCCCAGGCGAGATTCCGCACGTTGATCTTCGTTCTGTCGAAGAACTCGGCGATCGGCGCGCCCCAGCCCCACTGGCCGTTCTCGCCGTTGCCCTTGCTGCCCGTCCGCACGGTGGAATCCCCGATCAGAAACAGCGTCGGCAGATTGGGATCGACAGGCGGCTGGGCCTGGGGCATCCAGGGACGACTCAGAACCTCCTCGGTCTGTTTGACGACGACGTTCTCCTTGTACAAAGTCACGGCCTGCCCCAGGGGCGAGAGCATCCCCGCCAACGGGCAGCCTTCCAGAGCCTTCAATCCCGACACCACCAGTGCAGCGTTGAGGTTCGCGGCCTCGGCGCTGGTGTGCGTGTGGTCTTTCGGGAAGAGCGCCGCCACGCGATCGGACCCGAGCAATTCGTACTGGTCGGCGATGATGTTCGTCAGATCGACGAAGGCGACGCCCTGATCCTTAGCAACCTCTGCAGCCCATTGGCTGAATCGTCCCGAGCCGCGTTCCACCCTGCCGTCCTTCCAGATGTTCCGCACGGTTAACGACAGGACGATCGGCGTTGCGCCTTTGGCCCTGGCGTCGGCGATATACTTTCGCATGTACCAGCCGAAGGTGTGAACGGTCTCGTCGCGGTCCGTGAGCTGATTGTGGATCTGCCGGCTCTCCTCGCCGAGCCCCGGCAGCGACCCGCGCGCCCGACTGCTGTCGTCGATCGGCCCGCCGTCATTGTGGCCGAACTGAATCAGGACGAAATCGCCCGCTTTCAACTGGCCGAGGACCTGATCCCAGAGCCCCTCGGTCTGGAACGTTCGACTGCTCCGGCCCCCGCGAGCCCGATTGACCACCGTGATCTTCGTCGCATCGAAGTACTTGCCGAGATGACTGCCCCAGCCGAGGTCCGGCCCATTGCTGGCCGTGGAATCGCCAACGACGAACAACGTCGGCAGGTTGGGCTCAGCCGCGACCGACGTCTGCCCCCCAAACCCGTAAGAAAGGACTGAGAGCAGAACAATCGCCGCCCCCGCCACGATCCTGTTTCGTCCACTCACGTTGCGTCTCCGAAGTTGTGACGATCCAATCGTCTCGATCAATATTCCCTGAAAGCCCGCATCCACTCAGGCCAGTTCTCGGGCTGAACCCCGCCGGCCTTCGTCCACGGCCCGGCGGTGTTGAACGCTTGATGCCACTTGAGCGTCCAAAGCTCCTTGAGCCCCACCTTCCTCACGGAACCGTCCACAAACAGGCTGTTCACCGCGCCGTCATGTCGATTGATACAGCAGCGAGCCATGTGACTGGCGCCCCACGCGGCATTCTCCTGCACTGCAGGCGCCTGCGCCTCCTGGGGCCACACGTCAAATCGAAGGGCGTCGAGGAACATGGGCACTTGGCTCGCGTCGGGCACATCGAGGAGATTCCGCCATCCGTACTTCGCAGGCACGCCGCCCTCGTATGCGTTCGCCGTGTGCACGCTCAAATTCTCCGGGATGGGAATCACATACCCGTTGAGGCCGTAGCTGCCGTTGAGGCCACTGTCGGCCATGGCATAGGTCTTGCCCTCGTAAGTCATGGTAGGGGGAGATTGATGAATGCCCCAGGCGTTCCACGTACTCAGACCAGACGATCCGCCATTCTCGCCGTAGATCGGGATCGTCGCCGTCGGGCAGAACCACGTGCGGTTCTTCTTCCAGTCCTGCAGCTCATGCGGCAACTGGATCGGCCACCAATGGCCCCAGGAGTTCACGCCCGACAGGAACTTGCCCCCGTTTTCCTCGACGATCCCTCCGAAGACGTCGCCCCAGCACCGAAGGTTGGCCTGGCACACGACCTCCTTGGCTCGTCCCCGGCCGGTCCGGCCGACCGCTCCAAGCGTCAACAGGACCAGGGCCATGCAAACCAGCAGGATCGCGACGTCGCTCGATCTCGATCCATCTCGCTTTTCCATGGTCGTCTCTCCCACAGACAGTTCTCAGTATCCTAGCCGCCCCCAAACGGCGATCTGGAGGCGGTGCAAGTCCTCTTTGTCCTCGG
>JBDKUU010000874.1:0-2889 GCA_039679525.1 Phycisphaerales bacterium
GGCGCCGGCACCCAGCGTTTCCTCGTGGCCTGGGCCGACACGCAGACTCCCGTTGCCCCCAGGATCACCCACCACAGGTACGGACTGTCCCGAGGACGCTCCACGGTGATTGCCCTGGCCGGCGTCCACTCGGTGATCACGCGATTCGAGGCCGCAACTCCCGGGGAAGCCGCCTCCGCCGATGAGGGCCTTTCCTCATAAGAAGCCGACGCCAGGACGAAGTACACGTCTCGACGCCCCAGCCGCGGCAATCCCCAGAATCTCCCGCGGGGCGCCTCCTCGCGGAGGACTTCGATTCCACTCTGTTCGTCCTCGACGTTCTGCGAGCGGAACACCCGAACCGAAGCGTTCGGGGAACCGCCCGAGGCGGCAGCCAGTTGCGTCAGTCTCTCCAGGTACTCCGGCGAGGTGCACATTCCATCGTCGATCCCCCCGGCGGCCCTGGCGACCAGGATTCTCGTCTCCTGCCGGGACCACCAGCCCTGCAGCTCGGCGGCGGACCGGAACCGCGGGCGGACTCTCAGCGCAAACGGCGGTCTCACCTTGGCGTCGGGTTCCTCGGACACGTGTTCATTTTCGCCCTTTCGCCAGAGCAGGTCCATCCCCTCCAGGCAGGGCTTGACGATCTGAATCGGACTGAGAGACTCCCAGGTGACCCGGTCGGCGCCCATGTACCGCAGGCGGAACTTCATCGGTCCCACGGCGGCGCTGTCGCACGCCGGCAGATAGTCCGGCGCGCGAACGAGGAGTTGTCCCTCGTTGCCCGTGGAAGCGACGCCTTCAAGCCATCTGTCCTGCATGCCCGCAAACTGGAATTCGAACCGCAGGTCGATCGGCTGGAAAGACCAGGACGGCTGGATCGGAACCCGGTACGAAAAGGGCCATTGCCGGACCATCGGAGTCAGGAAGCCCCGGGCCGGGATGATCTCCTGCGGCAGGTTCATATCCAGGATCGTCACGAGCACCGGCGTCGCGAATTCCACGCGGGATTGGTCCGATCCGGCCGTCTGCAACTGGACGAAGTATTCGCCCGTCTCTTGCAGAGGCGGATTGTCGATCGTGAATTCCGCGGTTTCCTGGCCCTCTTTGAACTCGATCTCTTTGGAGAACACGTTGTCTACGAAGTTCTCCGAAGGCGATCGATGCTTGACGGCAAGCCCGGCCCTGAGCGGCTGATTGGCGTCCTGAACGGCTCGCGAGAAGTCCAACGCGATCCGCAACTGGGTGGCGTAGGAGTTGCGAATCGGTTCGGGCGGCTTTCCGCCGGAGGCCAGACGCTCCGAATCGAACAGCAGCCGCTCGCTGCGAGGCGTCAGCTCCCGCACTCTCACTCGGAACCGGGGCTCCTTCGCGAACAGCCGGCAACTGGCCGAGCGTACGCTCCGCAGCTTTCCGTCGGCGCTGGGAACCTCGATCTCTCCGCTGAGCTCCACGCGCTGCCGGCCGATTGCGTCGGGCGTGTATTGACCGTAGCCTTCCAGCCGGTACGACTGCGTCGCGCCGTCGGACGCCGCAGCCTCAGCCTTCGTCCAGTGGATGCTCGCCGAGGCGTCCGTCTGACGGTCGCCGTCGACCGTCGCCACAAGACGACACGAATCCTTGAATGCGTTGATCAACCGGCCGTGCTCGATGCTCCCGGGACGATACCCGTTGAAGGAGGCCTGCAGCGGAATCCGGATCGTCTCCATGGCGTTGCAGGACAGGTCTTCGCCGGTTGCCGGACCGATCGCCAACTCCTGGAGTTCGAGATGTCGCTCCGTGGCCCTGAGCGTTCCCCCTCGCAGCCGGAGCTTCAATTCCTGATCGGAGCCTTCCGGCCTGACGCTGGCGTACACATACACGTCATAGTTCGTCTCGCTGCGCAGTTCCTTCTCCATGGATCGTTCGATCTGCGAGTTGGCAGCGGTTCCCGAAAGCGGGACCAGCACCCTCGCCGCGTTGGGATCGGCGGCGGCTCCCTGCTCGCAGAACTCGAAGACAACATCCCCGATTCCCTGATCGACGGCCCGTGTGGCGCTGAACGCGATGGGCTCGTTGGCCGCCAGCGTCTCGGCGATTCCGCCGGGGCTTGCCTCGTCTCCCGCCTGGCGAACACGATACGAGAAGATTCCTTCCTGTGCCGCATCCAGCACCGCATATTGTTTCCTGCCGGCGTCCAGGCCGGTCAGAATCGATCCGGAGCTGATTTCGCACCGACGGCACGGCGGAATCGGATCCAACGATTCCAGCGAGTAGGTTGCCGTGAGCCTCAGCGCGTTCTGCTGCCTCTCTCTGCTCAACATTCCCAGGACGCATCGCGCCGGCAGCGTCAGAGGCGAGCCGTCCGCGGTGTCGAGAAACGTCATCGTGGCCTGCGGAAGCTCTCGCGGGAACATCTTCTCCACGGTCCCGGCTGCATCCGCAAACACGGGGAACACGGACACGGTCAGCATCTGCCTGTGATACTCTCCGACCCACAGAGCCTGCCGGACATCGGAGAACTGGCACGCAAGGCCCATATCGCCGCGGCCGTAGAAGAACTCGCCCGGCAGGTTCAACTGGCGGACCATGTTGCCCTCGGTCAAGCGGATCTCCGCCTGGCCGGCCAGGCGGATGTCGCCTCTGGGCAACTCGAACGGGCCGGTGACGCGGCGTCCGGGAGACACCTCCGTGAAAGGACGGGGGCCGGGCCGCACGTTGGTCAGGCTCATCTGCGCCTCGATGTTCCGCAGGGGGACGCTCCCCTCCTCCCGCAGTTCCGCATAGATCAGTTCGCCGCCCTTGACCGGAGCATCCGGCGATTCGTCGCTCCCTCGCGGGAAGATGACCTGATCGTTCGAGGCCTTGTGCAGCGCAAGCGACAAGGGCGACGGTTCGACCCGCAGGCCGGTAGTGAACGTCCCCAGCGAG
>JBDKUU010000875.1:0-3137 GCA_039679525.1 Phycisphaerales bacterium
TCTGCGACACGCGGCCGAAGACCTACGAGCAATTGATCGCCACCGAAGGCGTCGGACCCAAGACGGTCCGGGCCCTGTCGCTGGTCGGCGAGGTGATCTACGGCGCCAAGCCCTCCTACGAAGACCCGGCCCGCTACTCCTTCGCCCACGGCGGCAAGGACGAGACCCCCTACCCGGTCGACCGAGCCACCTACGACCAGACCATCGCAACGTTGGCCGAGGCGGTTCAGCACAGCCGGATGAACGCCCTGGACAAAGACAAAGCCCTCCAGCGCCTCACAACCTCACAGAACCTCTGATCTGTTTCCACAGGACTGTCTGCTAATCAATCGCACTACAGTTTCTCATCCCATCCAGCTACCAGATCGTTCTCAATCGTGATTCTAAGACCATAGCGATTCCCCCCTTTGTGTGCGTATTTCCAGACTGCCTTTTTCTTTGTTTTCAAGACCTTCTCGTCAATGTCGGCTGGACAGCCGAGCGATTCGACGAGCTGTTCGCTTGTCTCCCCGACCCAAATCGTCCTATTCACAATCCGCTCTACCACTTGCGAATCGCCATACTTGGCCATCACCAGAGAATCACAGCAGCTTGCGGAATCCCTCGATGGTCAGTCCTGCATCCCTGACGATCTTGGCCATGGTGATTGCATGGACCGGATTGTGGCGAGGAATTGTCAGAATTCTACTCCCGTCCGTCATGACGACGTGCTTTCCCTGACGCGCGATCCAGAAACCTGCCTTCTCCAACGCACGAACCGCGTCGAGATGATTCACGCCGGGCAGCTTGGGCATGTCTCACACCTCGACTTCCCGCGTCAGCTTGTCTCGGCTCAATTCCGCAACGACCTCCAAATACTCCGAGATGGCCTCGGCGATATTTCGCAGGGCTTCTTGTTCCGTAGCGCCTTGGGAATGGCACCCCGGGAGCCCCGGGACGGAGACAGAGAAACCTTCTTCGGACTTCTCCAGGATAACTCGATAACGCATGTCTGCTCCCGAACCCTGTTGAATCCCACAGTCCTGTTGGCAACTAGACTGCTTCGAAATCCATACTCTCAGCCATTGAACATATGATATCGCCATTCGGCGGGCGAGTCAATGTGCCGGAAGAGACGGTTCGGGCTTGAGAATGCCGCCGCGAAACGCTATCATGGCGAGCATCGCTTGCGCGGGACTGATATCTGGGGGCGGACGGCGATCTCGGACTCTGGACCCGGCGGCGCCTATCGACCTGTGAATATGCAGACAAAGACTCTCAAAAGTGATTCGCTCCTGCTGTTGGCGGCCTTCATCTGGGGCACGACGTTCGTCGCCCAGAAGTACGGCATGGAGCACCTCGGCCCGATGACGTACAACGCGCTGCGCTTCGCCGTCGGGTCTCTCACCCTGCTGCCCATCATCCTCATATTTCGACGCGGCGGCAAAACTGAGACCCCGAGCCGCGGCAATCGACGACTGTTGCTCTGGGGCGGATGTCTGGCGGGCCTGGCCCTCTTCGGCGGAGCCTCGATGCAACAGATGGGCCTGATGTACACGACCGCCGGCAAGGCCAGCTTCATCACGTGCCTTTACATCGTGCTCGTCCCGATCGCAGGCCTTTTCCTCGGTCATCGGTGCGGCCCGGCGATTTGGGCGGGCACGGTGCTGACCGTCGCCGGCCTGTATCTGCTGAGCGTCAGGGACTCCTTCACCATCGGCAAAGGCGACCTCCTGGTCCTCGTCGGGGCGTTCTTCTGGACCGTTCACGTGCTCCTGATCGACTACCTCGCCAAGCGGGCCAACCCGCTACACATCGCCTGCCTCCAGTTCCTCGCGTGCTCGGCCCTGAGCCTGCTGGCGGCGGTCGGATTCGAGCACATCGATTTGTCGGCGATCCCCCCGGCGACGATCGCCATCCTCTACGGCGGCGTCCTCTCGGCGGGCGTCGCCTTCACGCTCCAGGTCGTCTGCCAGCGAACCTCGCCGCCCTCGCACGCGGCCATCGTGATGAGCCTGGAAACGGTCTTCGCGGCTCTCTCGGGCTACCTGATCCTGGGCGAGCGATTCACGCCGCGGGACATCGTCGGCTGCGCCCTGATGTTCGCGGGCCTCGTGGTCGTGCAACTACCCCTGCTGCTGGGCTCCCCCGCCGCCCCCAAGCCGGCCCTGGATACGAACGTGACAACGGCGGAAGGAATCTGAGCCTCGCCAGAAAATCTTGTAGGGTGCGTACCACGCACCGCTCGACCGTCGAACGGAGGCAAGAATGGTGCGTCGTACGCACCCTACGCGGCTGCGCCTTCGCTGTCGCTCCTCTCATACCTGGGCCAGGATCACGACGTAGTTCTTGGCGTACTTCTTCGCGCACTTCGGACAGGTGGTGTAATAGCAGAACAACTCTTTGATCTGCCTGCCCTGCGAGGCGACAGACTGTCGGGTTTCCTGGACCCAGTTCCCCACCTTCTGGTACGGCCCCTCGAAGACCTTGCTGACGAACGTGCCGGAGATCGTGACGTTCTCCGCGTTCGGAATCTCCTTGCCAACGCTGATGTAGACGTCCGCTCCCCAGAGCGAATTCTCGCCGCACAGCACGATCGTGTCGCTGGACTTCGCTCCAGCGGCCTCGATCTTCCGCATGTTCCGCACCATCACCGCCCCGAAGTTCAGCGGAATGTGCAGAAAGCTCCGCACCCGGTCCTTCACGAACCGCTTGTCCTTCCACGTCAGCTCCTTTCCGTCCCAGGGCCCCGGATCGAATCGGGGACAACATTCAACAGCATCATTGTTCGTCATGATAGCACCTCGTCTCTTGGGGTTACCGGTTTCCGTTTGAGCAACCCGGCAAACGTGACCGCATCTCCAGCATAATGAGCACGCCGATGGCAGTTCGGGCACAGGGCAGTCGCATTTTCGATCGTGTCATCACCACCATCAGCCAGAGGCAAGATATGGTGAATCTCAAGGTATGGTGTTCCATCCGAAATGCGAATGAAGGGAGCCCTGCAACCACATGCCTCACAGACTCCATTGGCACGCAGCATGACTTCGACAACAACATCTGCATTGCGTCTGAACTCTGTGCGTGTGACTTGTACAGCCGAGGGTTTCTTCGGGGCCTTCGCGAGACGCTCGCTCCTTCCTTGCGAAGAATCCGCA
>JBDKUU010000876.1:0-13560 GCA_039679525.1 Phycisphaerales bacterium
GTCGTGAAGAAGAGAAGATATGCCCTTACGGGCACACTGCGAACGGGCCACGCATGCTCACTTGAGCGAGACCGTCTTCGTCCCCTCGGCTTGCTTCATATCGACGATCGTCTCTTTGCCGCCGGCGACGACCTTGTGCCGGCCGTAGAACGCCCGGACTTCGCACCGGCCCGCCGCGTCGGCCTTGCCCTGCCAGTTCGTCCACCACTGCTTGTAGATCAGATCGCGATAGGCCTGTGCCGCGGGCGTCGGGGACCAGTCCCGCCGGTACAACGACGACTGGGGGATCCAGTTGGCCCCCTCCCAGAAGCCCCACATCAGGATGCCCTCGACCTGGGGCTGGGCGAAGCAAATGCGATAGTAGTCGACGATGGCCTTCGCCTTGGCCTGTTCCTCCTCGTCGGAGAGTTTCGAGTCCCGCTTGCCGTAGTGCTTGGACCGCTGGCCCGGGAAGTTGAACTCGGTGACGCGGATCGGCAGCTTGAACTGGGCCAGCTTCGCCAGCGACGCCTGCAGGACCGCGGGGTCGAACGAATCGCCGTGGAGATGCCCCTGCACGCCGATGCCGCCGAAGGGCACGCCCTGATCCAGCAGGCCGCGGATCTGTGCGACGTAGTCGTCCAGGCGATTGCCCGTGAGGATGTCGTAGTCGTTGAGAAAGAGCACCGCGTTCGGGTCGCCCTGGCGGACCCAGGCGGCCATGTCCCGCGTGATCCCGGGGCCCAGGCGATCCGCGTAGTAGTTGCCGTGAATCATCTCGTTGTTGAGGTCGTACTCGGCGAACCGGCCGCGGTACCGCGTGCCGATGTCCAGGGCCCGGGCCTTGAGCGTCTCGCGGAGCGTCGCGTCGTCCAGGGCCATCACCCACGGCTGGACGAAGTTCCGAATCCCCCAGAAGATGTTGTGGCCTCGCAGCGGGATCTCGTGCTCGTCGGTCCACTGGAGAATCGCGTTGACGACGGAGTAGTCCACCTGCCCCTGGCGCCGCTCCATGGAGGGCCACTTGAGCGCGTTCTCCGTCACGGCGGCGTTGAAGTTCTCCAGAAACACCTTCCTGTATTGGGCCGCAGTCTCGCTGTCGGCCCGCTCGCCGAACATCTGGCTGGCCAGCGCGGCGCCGAACCAGAACTCATGACGCTGCTGTTCGACGCGGACCTCGGCCCCCGGCGCAGTCTCGATCACGAGCGTCCCCATGCGGACCTTGCGGATCGCGTCATCCGCATCGTCCCCCATCGCAAGGGAATGACAACAGCCCAACACCACGGCAACCGCCGCGACTCGGATGACCCAGGGAGTGTGATTCATAGGATTCGTCCTCAATCGAATGTTGCGTTCTCCGATCCGTTCATGCCGGGAGTTTATTGCGCCGCCACCGCGCAGTCAACCCAACGCTGCCGAACCGAATGGTCTGCACACGTCGCCGGGACTCGTTCGTAGTGACGCCGTGAGGCGTTATCTTCTCCGTCCTATCGCAAAGAAGAGAGAACATGCCCTTGCGGGCACACTACAAACGGGCCTGCCCTCCCCCATGTCCCGATGTCATTTGTATGTGCGGCCGAGGAAGTCGACGATCGCCTTCTTGACCTCCAGCGGCTCGATCCGGCCCAAATGCTTGTAAAGGACTTCGCCGCCGGGCTTGATCACGAGCGTGAACGGAATCGCCCCGGGCCACGAGGGGTCCACCGTCGAGATCAAGGCGGTGGTGTCGCCGTTGTAGATGTGATTCGTGAACGACGCCTGTTTGAACCTGAGGAACAGGTGGGCTTTGCCGCGCCCGTCCAGACCGTCGACGCACAGGCTCACCATCTCGAAGGGCCGCCCGCGATACATGCGGTTGATCTCCACCAGCTCCGGGAATTCCACCAGGCACGGCGGACAGTGAATCGACCAGATGTTGACCAGACGCAGCTTGTCGCCGTCGTTCTTGAGCAGAGCCTTCACCTCGTCCAGGCCGATCGTGCTGGAGACGACAGGCTCCTGGGCCCACTGTTCCAACGCCTGCTTGGCCGACTCCCGCTTGTCGGACCACTTGATCGAGCAGCCGACGACCTTGGTCGTCTCGACGGGGACCGGCTTGCCCGCGAGCACCGCTTCGATCGCGTTGCGGGCGTCCTGGGACTTGACCGCGTTCGGGTCCCGCTCGTTGTCGTCGACCCGGCCGGCGTAGCGGAGCTTCCGCCCGGCGTCGAAAACGAACACGTGCGGCGTCGCGACCGGGCCGTACGCCTTGGCCGCCTCCTGCTTATCGCCGTCGTAGAGGTACGGGTATTTGAAATCCCGATCTTTCGCTCGGATCTTCATCTCGGCCGCAGAGTCGCTCAGATCTGTGTAGCCGAGCTCGTCCAGCCGCACCGCCAGCGGATCGTTGGGCGAGATCGCCACCAGGGCGACGCCCTTCTCTTTGTAGTCCGCGGCCAGCTTCGCGATCCGGCCTTCGTAGGCCTGGGCCGTCGGGCAATGGTTGCAGGTGAACACGATGACAAGGACCTTGGCCTGGGCGTAATCAGCGAGCTTGCGAACCCGCCCGTCCACGTCCGGCAGCGAAAAGTCCGGGGCCTGCGCCCCGATCGCCAGCGTCTTGACCGTCTCGGGGGCCGCCGTCGCGACGCCTACAACAAGCAACCCGGTGACCACCACGACAGCAAGTGCGAGGATTCGTCTATTCATCGGCGTTCTCCTATTCCCAGGGTGACCGTACTATTTCCGACAGGCCCGGCTCATGTCCCCGGAGAGAAATACGGCTGGGCAGGGTCCATCACTTCTATACGTACTCGAAACCACCCGGTTTGTCCATTCCCCGTCCGAACGCGCCAGAACCCTTCTCGCTCGCCTGATCCTCTCGAAGTCAACGCGTTCCTTCCAGAATCGCGACAACATCCCGATAACCTCGCTGAGCGTCAATGCCCCCTTGTTCTTCCGATTGAGATCCGCGCCCCGCCAGAGCGTCCTGCGAACGCCGGACACGTCGCCGGTCCGCGCCATATAGTGCAGGTCCTTGGGGTTCGCAAACCGTCTTCCTTTGCAGCCGGTCGCTGCAATACCTATCGCCATCTCAGGTCATTTGTACGCCCGGCATTTCCCGCCCGCAAGTCACAGGTCACGAGGGGTGCGGCCGCATTCGACGGCGGATTCCGGATCAGTCCGCCCTTCCTCGATCCGTCGCAAGAGACCAGCCGTGTGCCAAAAGAATCAATCACACCCGGTCATGGGCCGCCCGTCTCGGCGTCAGTAAATTCGCCAAGAAGACTGGAGAATGTCCGCCGGATGCCGCATAATGGACGAGTCAGTGACACGATGAAAACTTGAAAGGAGCTGCCTGTGGATTCAAGACGTCGGTTCGGTTGGATGTGCATCGTGACTCTCGCGTGGGCCGGGACTCTCGTGGCGGCGGAACCGTCGGCCAGGGCTTCTGTGGACTTCGATGCGAGTTGGCGATTCAACTTGGGGGACTCGGTGACCGCGACCGTTCCCGGGTTCGACGACTCAAGCTGGCGGCAGGTCAATCTCCCCCACGACTGGAGCATCGAGGGTCCCTTCGGCCCCGAGTACGGCAGCGGCAACGGCTACGCCCCGGGCGGCATCGCCTGGTATCGCAAGCACTTCGCGCTCGACGCGGCCCACAAGGACAAGCTCGTCGCCATCGAATTCGACGGCGTGTACGACCACGCCGAGGTCTGGGTCAACGGGCACTTCGTCGGCGGCCGGCCCTACGGCTACTCCAGCTTCGAGTGCCCCCTGACGCCCCTGCTGAGATTCGACGGCGAGAACGTCGTGGCCGTCCGCGTGGACCACTCGCGCTTCGCCGACTCCCGTTGGTACACCGGCTCCGGCATCTACCGCCACGTCCGCCTGCGCATCACGGACAAGCTCCACATCGCCCACTGGGGCACGTTTGTCACCACGCCCCAGGTGACCGACGCCTCGGCCACGGTGCGGGTCGAAACCACTGTAGAGAACGGCTCGGATCAGTCCCGAACCCTGTCGCTGCAGCTCGAGATTCTCGGGCCGGACGGAAAAACAACCGGCAGCGCGACTCAGTCTGCGACTGTGAAAGCCGCCGAGGCCTCGACCATGGTGCAGCAGGTCGCCCTGGCCGATCCGAAGTTGTGGTCGCCGCAGTCGCCGACGCTCTACACCCTGAGGAGCCGCCTGCTCGTGGATTCGGCGGTGGTCGACGAAACCGCCACGCCCTTCGGCGTCCGCACACTGCGGTTCGATCCGAACAAAGGGTTCTTCCTGAACGGCCAGTCGGTAAAGATCAAGGGCGTCTGCATCCACCACGACGCCGGGCCGCTCGGAGCCGCCGTGCCCGACAAGGTCCTGGAGCGGCGCCTCCGCATTCTGAAAGAGATGGGCGCCAACGCGATCCGCACCAGTCACAATCCCCCCGCTCCCGAGCTGCTGGACCTCTGCGATCGGCTCGGCCTGATGGTCAAGGACGAGGCGTTCGACGAGTTCACGCCGGCCAAGAACAAGTGGGTCAGCGGCCGCAACGTGGGCGAGCCCAGCCGCTTCGGCTACGCGGAGCTGTTCGACACGTGGTCCGTGACCGACATGCAGGACCTCGTACGGCGGGACCGCAACCATCCCTGCGTCATCCTCTGGAGCATCGGCAACGAGATCGACTACGCCAACGATCCCTTCTCGCACCCCGTGCTGGGCGACCAGTATCGGCCGACGAATCCGCCGGCGTCGGACCTCGTCCGCTGCGCCAAGCCGCTGATCGAGGCGGTCAAGAAGCTGGACACGACCCGGCCGGTCACCGCGGCCCTGGCCAACATCGCAATGTCCGACGCGGTGGGCCTGGGCGAGTTGCTGGACGTCGTGGGCTACAACTATCAGGAGAACCGCTATCCGGCCGACCACCAGAAGTATCCCAAGCGGGTCCTCTTCGGCAGCGAGAACAGCCACATGCTCAACAACTGGACCGTCGTGCGGGACAACGACTACGTGGCGGGCCAGTTCCTCTGGACCGGCATCGACTATCTCGGCGAGGCCAACCGCTGGCCCAACCGCGGCAGCAGCGCGGGCCTGCTCGACGTCTGCGGATTCAAGAAGCCGCTGGCATGGTTCCGTCAGAGCCTCTGGAGCGATCAGCCCATGGTCTACCTGTGCGCCGGCGGCTCGCGGGGTGGTGACGCGAGACCTCGCGGCATGAGGTTCGACGAACTGTGGAACTGGCCGGAAGGCGGGAACGTCACGGTCTTCTGCTACACCAACTCGCCCGAGGTCCGCCTGACTCTCAACGACAGGGAGATCGGGACCAAGAGCCTGACCGAGGCGGCCAACGGCGCCCTGACCTGGCAGATCCCCTTCGAGCCGGGCGTGCTGAAGGCCGTCGGCCTGAAGGATGGCAAGCAAGTATGCGAGTTCAGTCTCGCCACGGCCGGCGCGGCCCGCCGGATCGAGTTGATCCCGGACGTGAAAGAGGTCCGCGCGGATGCGAAGGACGTCTGCCACGTGGAGTTTCGCGTCGTGGACGACAAGGGCGTGCGGGTCCCCGACGCCGACCAGGAAGTGACATTCGAGCTGGCCGGCCCAGCCGTGATCCTGGGCATCGGCAACGCAGACCTCAACAGCCCCGACTCCTACAAGGACTCGGTGCACAGGGTCTATCGAGGCAGAGGTCTGGCGATTCTCCAGTCGACGACGGCTCCGGGCACAATCACGTTGCAGGCCGCTTCGCCGAATCTGGAGTCCGCGACCGTGACCATCACAAGCCGCTGACACGAGCCTCGCGAGAGTGGACAGAGGAAGAAACGGACTGATCCGGAATCCGCCGGCCCGCCGCTGCGCGGTGGGCCGGCAGCATGGAAACGATGCTGCGCATCGCCTTGAGGAGGCCGGCTGCTGTCGTTCTCTTGCAGACCATGACATTGGCGCAAAGCGCGAAATGTCCCTTGCACGGCCGCTTCGGGCGTGCTGTCTTCGATGCACCCCGGCTTGTCCCTTCCTCGTTTTTCCCCTTGCCTGTTCCGGCCTCCTCCGACATAATCGCCGACACAGAGGCGTTCTTGGTGAAGCTGGGTCGACAATACTTAGGGAGAACAGGAATGAACAAGATCGTTGCGAGTTGTGTCCTGATGCTGATTGTTGCCGGCGGATGCAGCCAGCCCTATGCGGGCAACCAGCCCGTGAACCTGGGGCCGAACGTGAACTCCGAAAACCACGAAGGCTCGGCGGAGATCTCCGCCGACGGCATGACCTTGTACTTCGACGCGTTGGATCGGCCGAACGGGCACGGAGGCTGGGACATCTGGATGTCACGAGCCGAGAAACCCCATCGCGGTTTCTCTCCCGCGACGGCCATGGCGGAACCGGTGAACAGCCGGTTCAACGAATCGGGACCCTGCATCTCGAACGACGGGCTGATGCTTTATTTCGCATCCGACCGCCCCGGCGGGTACGGCGATTTCGACATCTGGGTCACGACACGAAAGACTCCTCAAGACCCCTGGACCCAGCCGACCAATCTCGGACCCGCGGTCAACGGCCGATTCTACGACAATCATCCATGCATTTCCCCGGACGGCCTGACGCTCTGTTTCGATTCGTATCGGCCGGTCCCGGGCGCGCTGGGTTATACCGACATCTATATGACCACACGCGCGACCGTCGACGACCCTTGGGGCAGGCCGGAACTCCTGGCAATCAACTCCGACGGTTACGAGTACTCTCCGGACATCGCCTGCGACGGCTTGACGCTCTACTACGACAGCCCTCATCAGGGGAGGGACATCTGGATCACCAGGCGGGCGGCCGATGAATCGTGGAAACGGGGAAGCCCGCTCGGGCCGCAGTTCAATACCCCCGGAATCGACACCGATCCGAGTCCCGCGACCGATAATTCGCTGCTCTACTTCGTCTCCAACCGCCCCGGCGGGCGTGGCGGGTTTGACATTTGGGTGATGGACACGAAGAAGGCGAAGAAAGCAAAATCGCCCCGGGTGGAGTCCCCCGCCTCCGAGTCCAAGTGATCGGCGGGATCGCCAGGCGGATCGAAGCACCAAATTTCGTGGAGCGGCGCGCGTAGCATTCCTGCCAGGCGGCTATCGAGAATCAGCCGCATTACGGCTGCGCGGACACAAGACGCCCCAGCTTCGGCTTGGGGGCTTTCTTCTCCGACACTGTCCCGATGTCGCTCTCGGATCGCTCGTCGATCGTCCCGGCCACGCCGTAGAAGCGATTCCACGGCACGGCCGTCGCCACGTTCGGCTCCTCGCGTTTGACGTCCAGCGGCAGGTCCTCGCTCGACACGAGCCGATAGCCGCGTCGCCGCATGCAATCCGCCGTGAACCGCTCTTCGTAGCTGCTCACGTAGTTCAGATCCGTCCGCCGCAGGAGTTCCGCCCGGCAATCCGCCCGATCGGCCTTGCACTCATCGAACGTCTTGCCTTCCTGATACCAATACGCCGGCTGGCATCCGGCCAGACCCAGCCCGCCCCCCATCACGATCGACAGCACAAGCCATCTCATATCCAAGTCCTTCCCAAATCATGCCCGCAGAAAGTACGATGAAACGGGGGCCCTTCTCGCATAGGCATAACCCGAAATATGCCGGCCGTTTTCACACATCGCCCTCGGGGACTCGATCGACCACGTACCGCTTCAGCACGATTCGGCCCTGGGCGTCCCCATCGATCCCCTGCTGTTCCTCTTTGTACGCGAGCTTCGCCAGTTCCGCCGCATCCAGGCGGTCCGGCTCCATAGCGAGAGGCTGGCCGGCGTCCAAGGTGACACTCGGCGCTTTGACGAGCATGTAGTCCTCAAGTCCAATCTCCCTCAAACGATCCTCGCGGGAATCCGAGTACGCGGCTTGGCCCTGTATCACGAGAATCGCTTCTTTCCCGGCCTCCCGCACCGGCGCGTACCAGTGGCTCTTCGACAGCTCGGTCAAGGGTCCCACGGCCCGCGCCGCCCGCAGGCGTCCCAGCGCCTTGGCAGCGACGAAAACCTGCCTCCAGTCGTCCTTCTCGCCCAGCAGCTCGATCAGGGCCGGCGTCCCCTCGATGTACTCGACTTCGGCGATGGCTCTGGCCGTTTCGAGCCGCAACTCCCAATCGTCGCCTTTCAGACACTGGATCAGGGCGGGATAGGCAGGTCGGCCGAGTTCCTTGAGACTCACAATACGATGAATGACGAAAGAACCAGCGTAAGGGCTCGACCTGTTTTTGAGGAGCCTGAGCACTCCGGACGCAGCTTCCGGCGCCCCCATCTCCAGGAGGGCGGTGTCCACCTCGTATTGGTACGAGCCGGGCTTTTCCTCGGCGAGCTTGAGCAGCCCAGGCACGGCCTTTCGAGCCGTCGGCCCGATCTCGCCCAGCAGGTACACGGCCCACCCGGTGGCGGTCTCATTGCCCTGCCTGAGGGAGATGAACTCGATCAAAGGATCGACAAGCGTCTCCCCCTGCTCCTTCCACCTGGCAAGCTCCGAAGTGGCGGGGACCACGCCGGGACACGCCCCGAGACAACGCAGGGTATCCGCAACCGCCTCCGGCTTGTTCATCGCCTGGAGCGAACGATCCACGATGCCCCTGTACGCCGGATCGTCCTCGGCCAGTTTCCGCAGGATGGGAACGGAGCTTCGCGCCCTCTCGCCGATCGCACCCAGGGCCAGCGCGGCGCATTCGACCGTCTTTCTGTCCCGCCCGGCGACGACGAGTTTCGTCAGTCGGTCGACCGAGCCCCCCGCTTTGCCTTTGAGTTCTCCGAAGATCGAGACCACTGTCGCGGCCAGTTCGTCGTCGAGGGGACCGCTCTCGATCAGATCGACCAGAGGAGGGCCCGCCATTGTGTCAAGGACGTAGAAGGCCCAGTAGGTCGGCGTGTCGGCGCGTTTCTCTTTCTTCAACTCATCCACCAGAAACGCGATCGCTTTGGGCGTTCCGATCCTGGCGATGACAAGGGCGATTTCTTCGTTTCCGCTGCGCTTCGACTCGATGAGGGCGTCCAGGTGCTCATCGCCGAGACCATCCACGTAGCGGAGGATCTCGGTCGCACGCCTGCGAACCGCTTCGTCCTGGTGCTTGAGCAGAGGCAGGATGGGATCGATGGCGGCCGACCCCATCATGGAGATCTGCTGAATCAGCCTCCCCCTGGCTTCGCTCCAATCCTTCTCCGACAAAGGGGCCTTCACGATCTGAGGCGCGATGTCCGGGAAACCCGATGTACCCCAGCAGAGCGTGCCGGCCAGCAACAGGATCCCGACCGCCGCGAATCCCAATCGCTTCGTCGTTTCAATCCCGCTTCGCGTCCGACTCATGCGTTTCGACCTCGCCGTATCCATTCCGCAGTTCCGGGCTCCGTCCCGCGATCGCAATCCCACCAGGGCATCCACGCGGAGGATTATCGCGACGACGAACGCGGCCGGCAAGACAAAAGCAGCAGACGCTCAGCGGGTCCGGCTTCTCCGAACGCCGGCGACCAGGGCCGTGCCCAAGCCGGTCAGCAGCAATGCCGCGGGGGCGGGCACTGCGGGACTCCCGCCGTCCGGATCCACGTAGGTGCGGAAGGTCATGTCCAGCATCGATATCGGCTCCCTGTTGCCCCAGAATTCGCCTCTGGGATAGTCGCCGCCGGGGTCCGTCGCGGTGATGCCGAACTGGATGTCGCCCACTCCCGAATCGAAGCCGATTACGAAAGGATCGTTCGCGTTGAGATAGATGCCCGCGGCGGATGTGTCGATGGCGAACCAGCCCGTCGCGGTCGGGCTTATGAGAGTGGAAAACTCGCTGACATCCGTCTGCCACGGAGAGCCCAGATTGAAGGACACGACGGCCGCGCCCGGCTCGCAGATGTACAATTCAATGCTCGTCAACAGGCCGGACATTCCGGCAGTGCCTCCCTGCTGTATGCTGAGCCCGGAGACGAGCTGTATTCTCGAACCGCTGCCTATAGGAGACTCCTGGTCCAGGACCGGAGCGGCCCAGGTAGCCTGAGCACAAATCCCGAAGGTCGACAAGACAACGACGCAGCTCAGTAGACGCTTCGCAACTTCTTTCACACCACTCCTCCAGCGGCGCTCGTCGCGCCGACCAACCCGGCGATGGTTCTTCGCCGTTCTTTTCGGACAATGAAGCACGGCCTCGACGCGGACCGCCCGCGCAGAACGCCGCCGGGCACGCACTCCCTCAGTCGCTTGAACCGGCCCAGACGTGATCCTTCACAGACACCCCCTCATTCCGATTGAGTCAGCTTATCTTACTGGCCGGGCCCTCCCAGGTCAAGACAAATCCCGCCTATGCGTAGGGCATTCCGGCACGCGGGCTCTTGCAATAGGCAGGAGGCGGAAGGCTGTAGGCGGGAGGCTGGAGGCTGTAGGCCGGAGGGTGCGCCTGCGAGTCACGAGTCGCGAGTCACGGGCCACGAGCCACGCGTCACCGCCCGCAGGTCTCGCTCGGCCAAGCGCCGACGAACCGATCGACGACAAGCGACGCCTGCGTGCCTTCGCCGTCCGCGTCAGGACGCTGCGCGATCGTGCCCACGAGAGTGACGAACAGGGGTTCATTCGAGCCGCCGTTGGCTTTGGAATAGGCGGACTCCATCGTCTTGCCGTCGCCCTCCGGCGCGACGGGCAGTCGCCAGCCCGTCTGGCAGTCCTCGAAGACAGTCTCATTGCCCGCACGCCCGTACATGCCGTGGAGCAGCAGCGTCGGCTCGACCGGGGCGAAGGGCCAGATACGCGTGAGATCGTAACTGGACGGCGGCTCCATCGCCTGGGCCGCCGGATCGAGCGTGTGCAGCGTACGCGTGTCCCCGATGGCATACAACCTCGAGATCATGCCCTCGCTCGTGAGCATGAGCCGGCCGCCGTCGCCGGACACGGCCCATTTTCCGATCTGATCGATCGGCGCATCGCGGCCGGGCTCTGTCAAACGCAACACGAAGACCTGGCCCGGGTACAGATCCAGATGATAATGAATCCGCGGCCCATCCGGAGCCGGCAGATCGCCCTCGAAGCTCGCCGGCAGTTTCCCGAGCCCGGCAACCTCCATCGGCGCGATTCGCTCACGGTCCGGCGCAGGCATCTGGTTCCCTACCTGCGTTCGAGCCCCAGCGACCGCGACGCTGCAAACGCCCAAGATCATAAAGAACAAACCGATCCCTTTTCCCAAGCCCATCAGATCTCTCCTTTTCAAAACCGCCATGGCGGCCAACTCCCCTTTTCCAAGCTCTCTACGCCACCGGCGGTAGTGCGAGTCGATCGGGCGGCAGAGCATCCGGCTCAGCGCCCCTTGTCAGTTTGCTTAGGCCGAGGCATGGAGTCCGACGCGTTGACGCCCGGCGGCTTCGCCTGCGCGCGGACGACGCCCCGCCGCGGTCCTACGAGATCCTGATTCCGCTGGTCCTGTGGTCGTTCATCTTCGAAGTCTGGCTCCCCTACACGCATCCCTTTCAGGGGCGAGCAACCTCCGACCCTGCCGACGTTCTCTTCTACTGCCTGGGCGCCCTCTTCGCCGCGTTATATTGGCGGCTGCGATACTCGGCAGATAGACGCGTGGGCTGAGCAGGTCCGCAGAGATATTTTGACAACGCGTTCGGGAGCCGAAATCCGAAGCACGAAATTCGAAATCCGAAACAAATCCAAAACCCAAAGCACTAATGACCAAAAACGCCGGCGACGGCCTTGGCCCGTTTCGAATTTTGGATTTTGGTCCTTGGCGCCTGTTTCGGATTTCGACATTCGGATTTCGGATTTGGAGACGCGGCCCATGTCGAGATGTCAAAAGACTTCTGCGGACCTGCTTAGGAGCCCACCCTGCGAATTCGTCGCTCGCGGCGCGCGACGCCGCCCCTCCAGCCTACAGCCTCCCGCCTCCAGCCTGACACCTTCTGCCGTAAGGAAAGAGCCAGGTTCTCGTCAGGCATTTGCCCGTGGTGCCGCGATGGGATTTGCCGCAGTCTGGGGCAAACGATTGAAAGGAGAACGCCATGCAGAAGATCACGCCGTTCCTGTGGTTCGACGACCGGGCTGAAGAGGCCGTCCGGTTCTACGTTTCCATCTTCCCCAACTCCAAGATCGGGAACATTACGCGATACGGAGAGGCCGCGGCCCGGGCGGCGGAACGACCCGAAGGCTCGGTGATGACCATCGCCTTCCAGCTCGACGGGCAGGACTTCGTCGCGATCAACGGCGGGCCGGCGTTCACCTTCTCGCCCGCGATCTCCTTCGTCGTGGGCTGCCGCACGCAGGAGGAAGTGGACGAATTCTGGGAGAAGCTCTCCGACGGCGGCCAGACCCAGCAGTGCGGCTGGCTCACGGACCGCTTCGGCGTCTCCTGGCAGATCACGCCCGTGGCCCTCTGGGAGATGATCGAGGACGAGGACACCAACAAATCCGAACAGGCGATGCGGGCCATGCTCGAAATGGACAAGCTGGACATCGCCCGGCTGGAAGAGGCGTACGCCGGAGCGGCAAGCGCGTCGCGTGAAGCGTGAAAACGCGAAGGGTTCTGCGCCAAGCGGAAGGCGTCGGAGACGTCGAACCTCCCCTCTGACGCTTCCCCCTTGCCGCTTCCCGCTTTCCCCAACGTCCCCACGCTCCCACGCGGCGTCCCGCCGCAAAGGGCCGTTCTCGTAGGATGGGCTTCAGCCCATGCGGACGAAGACCCGAATGGGACCGTGGCAGAGAGTGCGCAAAAGATTAGAATAAGGGCTGCCATGCGAAGTCCGCTTCCGGAAAAAGGACCTGACACCGTTCCGTTCCCCCGATGCTGTTTCACCACGAAGGCCGCGAAGGGACACGAAGGAGCTGAGCATTCAGCCGCCGATTACGCAGATTAGAACCGCGCCGAGACAACGCGGTAGGGTGGGGCTTGCCCCACCGAAGACGCGAAGCGTCCTGCGCCAAGCGGAAGGTGTCAGAGACGGCGAATTCCCCTCCGACGCTTCCCCCTCGCCGCTTGCCGCTTTCCCCAACGCTTCTACGCTTCCACGCGGCGTCCCGCCGCAAAGGGCCGTTCTCGTAGGATGGGCTTCAGCCCATGCGGACGAAGGTCCGAAGGGGGCTCCGGCAGAGAATACGCAAAAGCTCAAAACGCCGGCCGACCCTCAAAGTGCGAAAGGCAATGACACAGGAAGTACTCCGGAAAACGGGGTGCGTCCCCGGCACCCATCGATTGCCTGGACTCTCGAATCTCGATGTCACGTTTATGGCGGGAAAGGCCTATACCATGGCCTACTCAGAGAACGCTCGTGCGAAGGCGGGCATGATCGTTCTTCTCAAGACCCGTGGGCTACCTCGTCTCACGGGTTCGCAATGGCGCCCGACTGATGACGCCCAGGATTACGAGTATTTTTGGTCTGAGTGGCTTGAGAGTCACATGGAGGTGCTCAGGCAAGAGCGCTCGAAGGCAAGCCCCAAGGATGGTAGTCCCGACTATCGACGGCTCGTAGAGATTTACCAAGGGAAGTTGCGGGTGCCCCAGACAGTCAAGAAACCTCGCAGAACGGAGAGAAAGGGATTCTTCTGATTTCGATTTGCGATGGAGGAATTATTGACGGTTGAATAGTCAAACAAAGCAGCCCCGCGGCTGGTAGTATATGCATGAGAACACCAGG
>JBDKUU010000877.1:0-2415 GCA_039679525.1 Phycisphaerales bacterium
ACTACAGAGCGGCTTATATGGTTGTGGAGCAATCGCAGGCAGCGGCGATCGCTGTGGCCAAAGCAGGCGTCGATCTCGTAGAGGTCGATGCGGCTGCCAGAGCCGTCATTCGCGAGAGCGGCCTGCCCGTCTATGGTCACGGCACCGGCCACGGCGTCGGCCTGGAAATCCACGAGAATCCCTTCCTCAAGGAGACCGCCCAGGGCAAGCTGCAAGCCGGACAGATCATCACGATCGAGCCGGGCATCTACATCCCCGGCAAGCTGGGCATCCGCCTCGAAGACGACATTCTCATCACCGAGAAAGGCTGCAAAATCGTCACGAACGAGTGCCCGCACGTGCCGATTCTACAGCGGTGATTCGGAGGAGACGTCCTATTGGTCCAATGAGTCCTATTCGTCCTATAGGACTGATGGGACCTATAGGACGAATAGGACAACTCGCGTCTCGCCGCACTATCGCGGCAGTCCTTTGACTTGGACCGGCTTCTGGCCGTCCGGCTTCGGGACGAAGAAATCCTCTCGCGTCAGATTGTACTTTCTCGCCATCAGCCGGCTGTAGGCAAGGTCGCCTAGGTCCTTGTCGCCGTTGTTCGTGCCGAAGGAGAACTTGGCCCCCGCTTCCTTGGCCTTCTGAATGAACTTCTCGCTGGGCAGTTTGTACCGCGAATTGATCTCGATGGCGACGCCGTTCTTCACCGCGGCCTGGATCACCCGGTCCATCCGCTCGTCGGTCCAGAGGCTGTCGTACTCCTTCGCGATCACGTCCGGCAGGAACGTCGGATTCACGTAGATGTCGATGGGCTCCTTCGTCAGAATGCCGACCGCCCGCTCGACCAGCATGTCCATGAACGCCTGTTTGTCCCCGACCTCGACCTCGTTCGGAATCCACAGCCGCATCCGCTTGCCGTTGTCGTTCGTCCAGGTCATCGAGTCCGTGAAGACGTAATCGAACTTCGCGATCGTCGCGGGCGAGAACATCGTCACCCACTCGCGTCCCTCGGCCTGCATCGCCTTGTACACCGGCTTGCCTGCGAGCTCAGTCAGGAACGGCTCCAGGGCAGCATCGTTCGTGGTCGGGAATCCGAGGCCGCAGTTCTGTGCGATGCCGAACTTCATCCGCCGCTGCTCGGCCATCTGAATCGCCTCTTCGAGCGTCAGTCCGCCCTTCAAGTGGACGTGATAGTCGGTAAGAATGGGCAGAGGCTTCACGCGGATGTTCCGGTAGTAGACCGTGCTGCGAGGATCGTGTCCCTGCAAAGCGAACGTGCCATGATCGAGCACGCGGCCCCGCATGTCCGACGGCGGATTCGCCGGGATCGGCTCGGTCCAGTCCAGGACCTCTTTGCCGTCGACGCTCACGTTCACGTGCTTGCCCCAGACGGTGATGTGCATCGTGAACCACTCGCCGTCCTTGGCAAGCTGCTCCTCGATATCCTTCATCTTGTACAGGCTGGCGGTCTTACGCGGGTCGGAACGGTAGCTGTTGTTCACCTGGACCTCGAACCCCTTGTCGGGCCAGCCGTTCTTTTGCCAAGCCGTGTGGAAGTAGACGCCGCCGTTGGAGCCGGACTCGGTCTTCACTTCGACCTTCAGCTCGAAGTCGCGGAAATCGGCCTTCTCCACCGGCCCGACGTAGAACAGGTGACACCGCGGCCCCTTGGCCCTGATGGCGCCGTCCACGATCGAGAACGTGCCGGGATTCTCGTCTGTCGTCTTCCAGCCGTCCAGGCTCGTGCCGTCTAACAGCCGGACCCAACCCCGTTCCAAGTCCTGCGCACTTGCGGCCATCGCCATACCCGCCACGACCCATCCCACGCAACCGAGAAGCACTCTTGTTCGCACCATCGCGCGATCTCCTTCCATCTTGAGAGAACCAAGTCCGACCGTCTATACGGCCGATGCCGAAAACCATCAAACCATATGCGGAGCAGGAAGGCAAGCCGCAGTCCGCCTAGTCACAGGTGTTCATCCGTTTCATCACTCGCAGAGCCGTGAGCGTGGCCCACTTGCTGGGTTTGCCCCTCTTCTCGATGTCAATCTGGAGCCGGCCTTGATAATCGTCCTCGAGGAGCCAGTATCCCTGCGGCCGTCGTTTGGCTTCGACCACCTCCAGCGCCTCGGCCATTCGCTCGTCGCGGCAGCCGAGACGCGTCAGAATCTCCAGGACTTCGAGGATGTCCGAATCCCACAGCCACGGGAATCCCGGCTTGAGCCATTGTCGCCTGGAGACCCGGCTCAGATCGTGACTTCGTTTGTGGATGTGATGCACCAGAATGTACTCCACGGCGTGGTCGATGGTCTGCTTCACAGCTTTCGTCCGGCGGTTCGCCGGGATCTCGGCCAGGGCCTTGAGCGTCTTGACCACACCCATGTGACAGGTGTGCCTGCCCCAGCACGGCCGGCGGGCGCTGAA
>JBDKUU010000878.1:0-6476 GCA_039679525.1 Phycisphaerales bacterium
CCAGCTCCTATGGCCTGGCCTTTTTCAAGTCGCAGCAGGCCGCGAAATCGGCTCTGCCTCTGGAAGGCACGGTGCTCATGACCGTGACCGACGCCGACAAAAAGGACGCCCTGAAGGTCGCCAGGGAGTTCCAGAAGCTCGGCTTCCGCATCAAGGCGACCGAAGGCACGTGCAAGTACTTCGCCCAGGACGGCGTCAAGGCCGAGCCGATCCTCAAGATGTACGAGGGCCGGCCCAACATCGTCGACGCCATCAAGAACGGCGAGATCCACCTCGTGATCAACACCCCCGAGGGCCGATTGAGCAAGCACGACGACTCGTACATCCGCAAGGCCGCGATCAAGTACAAAGTCTCGTACATCACGACGACCGCGGCGGCCGCGGCGGCGGTGAAAGGAATCGCCGAGATGCGGGCCAACGGCGCCGCGCCCGTCCGCTCGCTCCAGAGCTATCACGCCGGGATCAAGTAGCGATCGGGCGGGATACGGCCTCGCAAATCGAACATGCAGAGTCCCCGAGGGCAAGCGGTTCATCCGAACCGCTTGCCCTTTTCGGTTACGGGTGGTCGGAACGCGATGAAGTCTCGGTCGATGGTCCAGGATCGAAGACGGCGTCGTCGATCCTGGGGTTGTCTTGGAACAGAATTCTTCTCTCTAGACGGCGAGCCCTCTCCGGCTCGCCAACCGGGCCAGGGCTCGTCCATTCCACCTCGATCACACGCGGATACCACAAACCGGATGGGGTCTGTCCCACTTCTTTGACGAATTCTCGTCGAGTCGTGACCTGATGTTGGACGCGAACGCGCTCCATGAGCACGTAATCACGGCTCGGATCGAACCAGAGGTTCTCGGTCTCCGCGAATCGGACAAACTGAAGGCCGACCAACCCGGGGCGGTTCGGGTCGTCGCTGAGCAGCCGAATCTCCCTCTTCATGTGTGACGATCCGACCTGGATCATCAAGTATAGATTGGGCCAGATCAGATTCGGAATCGCGTGGACGAACGGAGTGATGCCGTCAAGGGCTGTGAATTCATCGATCATGGGGATTTCGCGACGAACCAGTCCGCCCAGGTCGCGACTGTACCGGACGGTGCGCCGGCCATCGAAGAACATCCGCCATTCCAGGGCGTCGTCGGTCTCGAGCGCCAACGCCTGTGAGATTGTCAGATCCGACCAATCCGCTCGGATTCGCGGATAGAGCGTTTCGGACCGACGGGGGCCGTCCCCATAATCCGACGCGCGGTAGTGGTCCGTCCGCTTGAGACCACCTTTCTGACGCAGGATCGAAACCGTTTGGGGCGACAACGTCCCGTCCTTGGCGATCTCCGACTCCAGGACGACCGCGAGATAATCGCCCACACCCCGCTCGAATCTCTCCTGGATCTCACGCACGAGTTCCATGGCCGGCCCCTCGGGCCGGATGTCGAAGATCGTCGCATTCGCCGGGACCCCAAGGGCATAGATGTGCGCCGGCCCTACGTCGGGATAATCGAAGGTGACGGTAATGCGCGATTCGTCGTCCTCGCCGCTGCCCTGCTCCATTCGCACCAGCAGGTTCTGCTCGACGTCTCGAATCAGTTCGACCGATCGGGGGTATGGATCACCCTGGTAGGTTAGATGGATCCGTTCCATGCGGCGGCCGCGTTCGGTCAACGGTTGTCGAGTGATGGTCCCACCGGTCCGCTGCGCCAATTCCACGCCTTCCGACAACAGGTCAAATGCGGATTTCGGTTCCGGCGTCATGCCGACGTCGGTCACGAATGAGACGGTGATCTGATGGGAGGCGGGATTGTATCGATACGCCGTGTTCTTGGGAAAGTCCAGATAGTCGATGAAGCCCGACGGCGCCTTTCTCGCCCTGATATGAGCGTCGAAACACTGCCAGTCCTCGTACACGTCGATCCCTTGAGGTGAATGCATCGCGGTCACGCTGTGGACCCACGGCCGACTCTGCATGGCCGCGACGGTCTGTGCCAGAGTAGGCGTGGACAGTCCCAGGGGCCCGAGAAATCGGACAAGCACGCCGAGCGAGACCACAGCGATCAAAGCCGCTGCCGTCAACCAGGATCTGCATAAAACCTTTCAGCAGCGTCTGTTGCGCCGCGTCTTCGGCATCGTGGCGGTTGCCCAGCATGCCCAGGCAGACCGCGAACACCCGACCCGAGTGGGCTCGGATCAAAACGCCATAAGCCGCCCTGTCGCCGTGACGGCACGAGGCGATCAGCTCCTTTTCCGGATCAACGCCCAACAGAAGCTCCTGATTCCCGTTTCTCCCTACATGACGTCGGCGGGCCCGCGATCCTGACAGTTCTTTCACGAATTCGACCAAAATCGGCCTTTTCGCGTATATCCTCGTGCTGTATGATCGGCGCCTATGGCAAGTTATCTGAACAATCTGTTGCTGTTTGACGATCAGGACTGGTCCAGCGAAAAGAATCAGGACGAGCGAAACGGAATGGAGCCCTACCTGGACGACGACGGCGAAGAACTGGAAGACGAGCTCGAGAATATGAAATTGCCCGAAGTCATCGGCATTCTGCCGATTCGCAATACCGTGGTGTATCCCGGCACGGTCACGCATTTGGCCGTGGGCCGGGAACGCAGCAAGTCCCTGCTGGCCGACGTTGAACCCAACGATTCGATCATCGGATTGCTGACCCAGCGCAATGCCGACACGGACCGCCCCGGGTTTGGCGACCTCTATTCCGTCGGCACGACGGCCTCGGTCCTCAAGACCATCAAGATGCCCCAGGGCTCCATCAACATCGTCGTCCACGGAATCGCGAGGTTCCGGATCGTGGAGCGGATCGCGACCGAGCCGTACCTCAAGGCCAAGGTCGAGCTGCTCAAGACCGAGACGCGCATGACCAAGCAGCTCCAGGCGCTGATGGTCAGCGTGCGGCGAAGCGCCAACCGCGTGATCGCCCTGAGCCCCAACGTGCCGGAGGAGGCTTCGGTTCTGCTGGAGAATATCGAGGACCCTTCGTCGTTGGCGGACTTCCTCGCGGCCAATCTCACAATGGACATCTCGCAAAAGCAGGAGTTGCTCGAAGAGCTCGATCCGGGCAAGCGGCTGGGGAAGATCTCCGTCGCCCTGGCGCATCAGCTCGAGGTGCTCGAACTGAGCCACAAAATCCAGGGCCGCGTGCGGGAATCCATCGACAAGACCCAGCGGGAGTATTTCCTCCAGGAACAGCTCAAAGCCATCCAAACGGAATTGGGCCAGCAGGATGCCCGGACCGAGGAGCTTCGCGAACTGCGGGAGAACATCGCCAAGGCGAAAATGCCCAAAGTGGTCGAAGAAGAGGCGCTGCGGGAACTCGACCGGCTCGGGAAAATCCCGGCGGCCTCGCCGGAGTACAGCGTGATCCGGACATACCTCGACTGGGTTTGCGAGCTGCCCTGGTCCCTGCGGACGGAGGACCAGCTCGACATCCGCCGGGCCGAACGAATTCTCAACCACGACCACTATGACCTGGCCAAAATCAAAAAGCGGATTCTGGAATTCCTGGCCGTGCGGAAACTCAACCCCACGGGCAAGAGCCCCATCCTGTGCTTCATCGGCCCTCCCGGCGTAGGCAAGACCTCCCTGGGCAGATCGATCGCCCGCTCCATGGGCCGCAAGTTCGTGCGGGTCTCGCTCGGCGGCATCCGCGACGAGGCCGACATCCGGGGCCATCGTCGCACATATATCGGAGCCCTGCCCGGGCGCATCCTCCAGGAACTGCGCAAGTGCCGCAGCCGCAATCCAGTCTTCATGCTCGACGAGCTCGACAAGATCGGCGCGGATTTCCGAGGCGACCCCGCCAGCGCCCTGCTGGAGGTGCTCGACCCCGAGCAGAACAACTCCTTCACCGACCATTACCTCGATCAGCCGTTCGACCTGTCGAGCGTGATGTTCATCGGCACGGCCAACTACGCCGAACCGGTCCCGCCGGCCCTGCAGGATCGCATGGAGATCATCGACCTGCCCGGCTACACCGCCCAGGAGAAGCTCAACATCGCCAAGCGGTACCTGGTCCCCAGGCAATTGAAGGAGCACGGCCTTCGCAAGAATCAGCTCGTCATCAAGGATCAGGCCCTGACCACGATCATCGCCAGCTACACCCGCGAGGCGGGCGTGCGGAATCTCGAACGCCTCATCGCGTCGGTGTGCCGGGCCGTGGCCACGGAAATCGCCCGGGGCGACAAGAGGAGACGAACGATCGACAAGAAGGATCTCGCGGCGATTCTGGGCCCCGTTCAGCACGAATCCGAACTGGCCCTGCGGACCGGGATTCCCGGCGTGGCGACCGGACTGGCGTACACCCCCGTCGGCGGCGAGCTGCTGTTCATCGAATCGGCGATGATGCCGGGCAAGGGGAGTCTGCAACTGACCGGGCAGATCGGCGATGTCATGAAAGAGAGCGCCCAGGCGGCGTTCTCCGTCGTGAAGGCCCACGCCCGACAGCTCAGGATCGACGAGAAGCAGTTCAGCCGGTCGGATTACCACATTCACGTGCCCGCCGGCGCGGTGCCGAAAGACGGTCCCAGCGCGGGCGTCGCGATGTTCACGTCGCTGGTGAGCCTGCTGCTGCAGAAGCCCACTCGGCCCGACGTCGCCATGACGGGCGAGATCACGCTCCGCGGCCTCGTCCTGCCCATCGGCGGCCTCAAGGAAAAACTCCTGGCCGCCAAGGAGGCGGGGATCAAGACCGTGATTCTGCCTGCGAGGAACAGGAAGGACATCGCCGACATTCGGCCGGAGACCCTCAAGGGCCTCGACCTGCAATTCGTCGAGAATACCGACGAGGTGATGAGAATCGCCCTGGGCGAAGTCTGATCGTCTTATGCATCCCATAGGTCTCCTGTGTCCTATAGGTCCTATAGGACACAGGAGACCTATGGGACAGTAGAGCCCGTGATCGCTCGCGTGACCTTGACCACGTCGACCATTTCGGGGACGTCGTGAACCCGAACGATGGAGACCCCCGCGGTCACGCAATGCGCGACCGCCGCGGCGGTTCCGAAGACCCTGTCCGCAGGCTTGTCCCGACCGGTGATCTTGCCGATGGAACCCTTGCGGCTGGGCCCCACCAGGACGCGGTAGCCTGTAGCCACGAGCTTGTCAAGATTCCGCAGGAGCAGCAGGTTGTGCTCGAGAGTCTTGCCGAACCCGATCCCGGGATCGATGAAGACACGCTCCTTGGGAATCCCGAGTCGAACAGCCTTCTCGGCTCTCTCGACGAGGAAGTCACGGACCTCCGTCGCCACGTCGTCGTAATGAGGCTCCGCCTGCATCGTGGCGGGCGCGCCCTGCATGTGCATCAGGATCACCGGGACCTGTTGCTGCACCGCCACCTCCGTCATCCGCACGTCGGACAAAGCCGAGATGTCGTTGATGATCGACGCCCCCGCCCGCAGCGCCGCATGGGCCACCTCGAAGTCGGTCGTGTCGATGCTGATGGGGACGTCGATCCGCTCGGCCAAGGCACCAATCACGGGCACCGTCCGGCGGATCTGCTCGGCCGGCGGGACGGGCTTCGAGCCGGGCCGGGTCGACTCGCCGCCGACGTCGATCACAGCCGCCCCCTGGGCCGCCATCTGAACCCCGTGCTCGACCGCGTCGTTCGGATCGAGAAACTGTCCGCCATCGCTGAACGAGTCCGGCGTGACATTCAGAATTCCCATGACCAGGCAGCCGGACGAGAAATCCAGCTTTCCACGCGGCCACTTCAGCACGGTATTCATGCTCCCATCCCTTCCACTACAAAACCGATGCCTTGAAGCTTTCTCATCAGGCTCTCGCGAGGCTTGTCCAGCATGACGGTCGTGTTCTGAAACTCCCGGCGGACCGGATAGTTCTTTCGCAGCGCATCGAAGAATCGGCCACGACTCTCGGGCGGCTGAGAAGCTACTTGCCGGGTGTCCCGATCGTCCCTCGCGACGCTGTAGACTCGCTCGGCGGTCCGGGCGAGTAACTCCTCATCACCGGCGCCGTCGGTCGAAATCTCCAGTCGCGGGACCTCCGGCGCGGGCAGAAAGTCCTTCACGTCGAACTTCGGCGTTAGGCTGAAACGCTCGCACAGAGACCGATAGATCATGATCATCCCGGCGACCTTGCCGTCGAAGGAATAGCCCGCGATGTGCGGCGTCGCGAGATCGACCATGCCCAGCAGCTCCACGTCGATGTTGGGCTCGCCTTCCCACACGTCCAGCACGACCGCGTGCAACCGGCCGTCTCGAATCGCAGCCTTGAGGGCCTGGGATTCGACCACCGCCCCCCGCGACGCATTGACGAAGACCGCCCCTTTCTTGAGGCGGGCGAAAAACTTCGCGTCCGCGAGATGAAAGGTCCTGTCGATTCCCTCCCGTGTCAAAGGCGTATGAATCGTGATGAAATCTCAGCCGTACAACGCCTCCAGCGGAACGTACTTCGGGTCCTTCGTCCGCCTCTGCAACGGCGGATCGTTCCTCAGCACTCGCATGCCGAGCCC
>JBDKUU010000879.1:0-3965 GCA_039679525.1 Phycisphaerales bacterium
CTGGGTCTGCACGTCGAACCCTATTACGAGCCGGACGCCAGTCTCTTCGAGGCGATCATCAACGGCGCCAACGCCGGCGTCCGCATGATCGCGGGCATCGTCGCCCTTCTGGTCGCGGTGCTCGGCCTGGTGGCCCTGGTCGATCTGGGCCTCTCGAGCATCGGAAATTCCGTGAATCCCCTGCTCGGCGTGGAAGGCCGATGGTCGCTCGGCGGCCTTTTCGGATACCTCTTCTATCCGCTGACGCTGATTCTCGGCGTGCCCCACCACGATGCCGGCACGGTCTCGCGGATCATCGGCGAGCGGGTGATCGTCACCGAAGTCGCGGCCTACGGCGACCTGGCCACGGCCATGAAGCAGGGGCTTCTCGTGCACCCGCGGTCGGCCCTCATCGCGACGTACGCCCTGTGCGGATTCGCGCACGTCGCGTCGATGGCGATCTTCGTCGGCAGCGTCTGCGCCCTGGCGCCGCAGTGTACCAAGAAGATCGGTCCCGTCGCGATTCGGGCCCTGATCGCCGCGAATCTGGCCTGCCTCATGACCGCCTGCATCGCGGGGACATTTTTCACCAAGGGCTCGATTCTCCTGGGGGGCACGTGATGTTCATCCGCCATCTGAGGAATTGCGAGGAGTTCATCGCCGGGGATGACTCGGTCCTTCGCGAGCTGCTCCATCCGGACAAGGCCGACCTGGCGATTCGCTACAGCCTGGCGCACGCGACAGTCAAACCTGGACAGACGACGACGCCCCACCGACTCAAGACCACCGAGGTCTATTACATCCTGGAGGGACGCGGCCGGATGCACATCGACGCGGAAGTTGGCGACGTGAGTCCCGGCTGTGCGGTCTACATTCCGCCTCACGCGACGCAGTACATCGAGAATCCAGGCGACGACGATCTGGTCTTTCTCTGCATCGTGGATCCCGCGTGGCGGGTGGCGGATGAGGAAATCCTGCCTGCCGGACGAGCGGAATCACGCGTGGCGGCGGACGTCGTGTTGCTGCCCGACGACGCCACGACGAACAAGGTGATCGAAATCAACAGCCGGCTCGCCAGGGAGTATTCATCGGATCTCGTACTGAACCGAACGGATTGTCTGCCGCACATCTCCTTGGCCATGGGCTGCGTCGATCCGCGGGATGTCGCCGCCATCCGGGAGACGCTGGAGCATCTGGCCAAGGAAAGCCATGTCGAGCCTCTGACCGCCACGGGGATCGAGACATCGGCGAACGCGCGAGGACAGATCACGTCGCTCCTGATCGTCGAGCGGACCGAAGGACTCCAGACGCTGCACGAACGAGTGATGGAGGAGATGACGCGATTCTTCAGCCACGACGTGGCGGGCGTGCGGTTCTACGACGACGCCGTCTCGGAGTCGACGCTGGACTGGGTCCGCAACTATCGCGAGAAGGCCGGCTACGAACGATTTCATCCGCACGTCACGCTCGGGTACGGCCCGGCGAGAGCCTCGTTCTCGTTCCCGCTGACCTTCCGCCCCTCCAGGCTGGCCCTCTGTCATTTGGGAAATCACGCGACATGCCGCAAGGTGCTGGCTGCCGCGGACATGCGATGACCCGCCCGCTGCCAATCATCCATAATCAATCATCCATCATCAATGTGCGATGACGCTCGACACGCGGAAGACCGGCAGCAATAGCGCGATGGCGATGGTCCCGATGATCGCTCCCAGAATCGTGATCATCAACGGCTCGATGAGGGTCATGACGTTCTTGATCGAGGTCTCCAGCCTCTTCTGATAGAAGACGGAGACCTTGTCGCAGACTTCGCCGAGCCGGCCGCTCTTCTCGCCCGCGCGGAGCATCTGGATGATGCCGGGGGCGATCAGATTCGAGCCCTCGGCGATGAGGATCGATTCGGAGAGTTGATAGCCGTCCTGGATCTTCTCGTCCACTTCTCCCCAGAGACGCTGGAAATGATAGTTGTCCGTGGCTCCCCGGATCACGCGGATGGCGTCCAGCAGGCGGACGCCCGTGTTGACCATGGTGGCGAGGATTCGCATGCTTCGCGTGACGACCATATCGACGTACATCGTGCCGATCACGGGGGTGTGGATCTTGACGGCGTCCAGGGCCCGGCGGCCGCTCGACGTCTTGGCCCAATACCAGAGAGCCGCGCCCAGGAGAATCACCGTGGTGATGATGCCGGTCATGATCTCGAAACTGCCCAGGATCTTGCTGAAACCAACGAGCACCTGCGTGAGCTTGGGCAGTTCGGCGCCGCGGGACGCGTAGATCCGCATGAACCGCGGCAGGACAAAGAACATCAGCGTGCCCGTGGCCGCGATCGCCATGAGGACCATCACGAGCGGGTACGTCAACGCCCCGCGGATCTGCTTGCGGGTGTCCGTCTCGAAGTTCAGATAGCCCGTCAGAACGGTCAGCATTTCGACCATCCGGCCCGAGGCTTCCGACGCCTTGACCATGCTGATGAACATGGTGCTGAAGATGTTCGGATAGCAGGCCAGAACCTTGGAGAACATGTCGCCGCCTTTGACGCGTTCCGAAAGATCCAGGATGACCGCCTTGAATCGAGGATCGGCGGACTGTGCCGCGATGGCGTCCAGGGCGTCGCTCAGGATGACGCCGCTATCGAGCATGACCGACAACTGCGTCGTGAAGAGAATCAGATCGCCCGACTTGACGCGGACCCGATGCAGCCGCTCGGGATTGAGCGTCGCGTCGGCCTCCCGTGGCTGAGGGGCCCCTCGCGGACCGGCTGATTCCTCAGCTACGGAGGCCTCGGCCCGCGGCTGCTGCATTGGAGTCAACATCGTGCTCATGGATCCGTCGTTTCTCTCCTACGCGCCGAGATTGTCGTTGACGGTCGTTCGCAGGATCTCCTCGATGGAGACGATGCCTGCTTTGACCTTTTCGATGCCGTCGTGGTACAGCGGCAACATCCCTTTCTCCACGGCCTTGGCCCGGAGCTTCTTGGTGTTGATCCGTTCGTTGATCATCTCCGCGACCTCGTCGTCGGGGACGAACAGCTCGTGAATCGCGATGCGGCCCGCGAACCCGGTGTTGCGGCATTTCTTGCACCCGACCCCGCGGTAGAACTTGCCGACCTCTCCGCCCTGCGTTTCGATCATCCTGCGGATGCTGGCCGGCGGGTCGTACTCCGTCTTGCAGTTCGAGCAGATTCGCCGCACGAGCCGCTGGGCGATCACGCCCCGCAGCGACGCGGCCAGCAGGTATGGGGCCACGCCCAGATCGAGAAGACGGGTCACCGCGCCGGGAGCGTCGTTGGTGTGCAGCGTGGACAGCACCAGGTGCCCGGTCAGCGCGGCCTGTACGGCGATGCTGGCGGTCGCGTCGTCGCGAATTTCGCCCACCATGATGATGTCCGGGTCCTGCCTCAACAGGCTCCTCAGGGCCGTCGAGAACGCGAACCCCACCGACGTGTTGACCTGGAACTGGTTGATCCCCGAGATATTGCACTCGACGGGGTCTTCGACCGTGCAGATGTTGACCTCGTCGTTGTTGAGCTCCGACAGGGCGGCGTACAGCGTCGTGTTCTTGCCCGAGCCCGTGGGTCCGGTGACCAGGACGACCCCGTTGGGCGTCTGGATCACCTCTCGGAACCGCAGCAAATTGTCGTACGTGAACCCGAGCGATTCGAGGTTATAAAGAATCTTCTGCGGGTCGATCACGCGGATCACGACCTTCTCGCCGAAGTTGCCCGGCATGACCGACACGCGAAGATCGATCGGCCGGCCCTCGACCAGGACGTGGATGCCGCCGTCCTGCGGGAGCCTTCGCTGGGCGATGTCCAGCTCGGCCATGATCTTCACGCGGGAGACGATCGCCGGATGCATCTGATAAGGGGGCCGCATCTTCTCGTAGAGCTTGCCGTCCACGCGGTAGCGGACCCGCAGTTTCTTGTCGTCCGGCTCGATATGAATATCGCTGGCGTTCTCGCGGACCGCGTTGTACAGCAGGTAGTT